>JBATHL010000692.1:0-5475 GCA_049666745.1 Gammaproteobacteria bacterium | reverse complement strand
GGGTACAGACGTTACCCGGCAGATTACCTAGATCCCGGGCAATGCTCATCCCGGCACTAATCGCCGTTGCCTCGCCAATCGCCTGTTTTGCCGTGGCCGTATCTTTTTTGGCAATATTAAAATTAAATTTACCTAATTTTCTGCGCGGCGACGGTTTGCCACTCTTAAGCTGTTCGAAGCGGTACTCAGTGTTGCTCAGCAGCAACGTAGCCTGGCGAATTTTCCAGGCCAGGTCACGGCCCTTTAATGATATATCCGCGGGATAGAGTTCGGCATCACGGGAACCCGAGGCGGCGAGTGCTGTAGCGATGGAATTGATCATGCGCGCAAAGACGCGCTCATTCATCTCGCTCTCCTTGCCACAGCCGACTAACAGTATTCGCTGCACTGCGAGCCCGGGAACCTCGGGTAGCAGCAGGGTTTGTCCAGCTTTTCCTTCCATGTCACCACGCTTCAGGATCGAGCTGAGGAAGCCTTTGCTGGCCTTGTCGACGCGTAGTCCGCTGCTGGATAGTTTTCGTGCCTGCGTAACGGTAATAATCTGGCAGGCGCTACGCGCGCTTTCGGGGACATTGTGTTTTAGACTGAATTCCATGGTTTTCCTGGTGTTGATCGCTTTGATAACGCGATAAGATACGTGAAGCACCAAAAAAAACCAGTCGTATGTGACAAAATCCTGCGAATGTTCAGCTTAGTTTAAGTAACTGGTACGCAGACTGACACAGGTGAAATGATGCGGACACTAATTCAGTAATGAGTAACATCCTAACCGGCTACCTGGCCCGGGAAATATTCAAGACCAACGCCGCGACTGTGCTGGTGCTGTATGTCATTTTCATAAGTAATGCGCTGGGCAGGGAGCTGGCGGATATTGCCGATGGTGATTTGCCTCCACAGGCCCTGTCGGCGGTTATGTTGAGCCAATCGGTCAAGGTTTTGTCATTGCTGCTGCCGATTGGTATTTTCTTCAGTATTATTTTTACCTTTGGGCGCATGTATAAAGATCACGAAATTGTGGTCATGAATGCCTGTGGTATCGGCTACCGTGATTTCTACAAGCCGGTGGCAATTGTTGTTCTGCCAATGCTTCTGTTAAGCGGCTATTTCAGCCTTGTATTGAATGCGCAGACGCAGGCCCGCGCGCTCGCGGCTATCGATCAGGGGGCAAATGAGCACGAGTTTCGTCTGATCAAGGCAGGACAGTTTAACCAGGCCGGGGAAGGCGACGGTGTGTTCTATATGGAGTCGATCAGTGAAGACAGATTTGAATTACAGGAGGTTATAGTCAGTCAAACCAGTCCAGATGCGATGATTATAGAGGCAGCGAAGTCCGGGCAACAGAAGATATATGAAGAGACTGGTGATTTATTTCTCGTTCTCGGGCCCGGCCAGCGCATCGAAGGCGTTGCCGGTCAAAAGAACCTCAAGTTTCTCGACTATGAGCAACATGGAGTATTGATCCAGAAGAAAAACAAACCTGCTGATACACATATACACAGTATCCAAAAGACCGTGACGGCACTTTGGTCTTCCAGTCGAATGAGCGATCGGGTTGAACTTCAATGGCGGATTGCTATTCCGGTGGTATTAGTCACGCTGGCAATTGTTGCGGTGCCGCTATCACATATATCACCGCGACAGGGGCGATTTGGAAAAGTGGGTTATGCCCTCGTGGTTTATCTTGTGTATTTTAATCTTCTCGTCACCAACCGTGCTCAGCTCGAAGCAGGAGTCGTGCCGATGGTGATCAATTTCTGGTGGGTACATCTGTTTTTTATCGCGTTTGCCGCTTTGCTTTTATATCGACGTAACAAGGGTTCTTTGTTTCGTAAAACCAAACCATCGTCATGATAATTGATCGTTACCTCATGCGTAGCATTCACCTCGGAACGTTTACTGTCCTGCTGGCACTGGTTGGTCTGGGTATGTTTTTTATGTTTATAGGCGAGCTCAAGGACCTGGGGGAAGGGGCATATGATTTCCCCCAGGTTGCGAAATTTGTGGCCTTGAGTATTCCTGCATCATTGGTTGAGTTTATGCCAATAGCAGTGCTGCTGGGTAGCATACTGAGCCTTGGTTCACTTTCCAGTAATAGTGAAATTATTGCGATGCAGGCTTCCGGAGTTTCATTGGCAAAATTGATAACTTCGGTTCTCCAGGCGGCAGTGATATTGGCATTACTAAGCTTTCTGCTGGCAGAATGGATTGTGCCTGCCAGCGAAACATCTGCGCGTGCTGTCAAGAATCTGGTACGGGGTAAATCCACGGCTCTATTCGTTAAAGAAGGTCTGTGGATTAAAGATGAATCGAGGGTATTGCATATCGATAAACTCCTGCCGGGTGGAATTGCGCTTAATATTGAAATCTTCAAACTCGACCAACAAGGCAAACCGGAATCAATTACCAGTGTCGGGCGCGCAATTCCGATTGAGCAGGGATGGGAATTACAACAGGTTGAGCGGTCGATAATCGGTGAAAACAGGGTGGATACTTCAAGCTACGATCGATTGATCTACAACGGTAGTCTGTCCTCTCAGCTGCTTGAGGTTTTAACGGTCGAACCACAGCAGATGTCGAGCACAGATTTATATGCTTATCTTAACTTTCTGGATGAGAATAAACTGGATTCCAGTGCTGAACAGCTGATTTTCTGGCAAAAAGTATCTTCCCCATTGGCTGTTATTGTTATGTGCTTGCTGGCCTTACCGTTTGTGCTTGGGGTGCAACGTCAAGGCAATGTCGGGCATCGCTTGTTGATCGGTATACTATTGGGTCTGGTTTTCGTAGTGGTAGACCGATTAGTGACCCAATTGGCGGTTCAGTGGGGATTCAATGCGGTACTGGTAGCCCTGTTGCCAAGCCTGATATTTCTGGCTGTTGCCATTTACCTGCTGGCCAGACGACAGTCGCATGGTTCTGTCAGTTGATCACTTTTTGCCCGGGTTTGCAGTAGAGACATCTATGATACTGGTCTTGCTGAGCCTGTCATGCCAGGTATACGGCTTGAATAATCGCCACCAGTAGCCTAGACCAAAACAGAGTATCGAAAGTAACGCGGATATTAGTCGCAGATAACAGACCATCCAACCCGGGTTGCCTCCAGACTCGCCAATTATGCGAATTTTCCACACCCGCATACCAAGCGTCTGCCCGGATTTATTCCAGAACCATGCATAGAATGTGAAGAGCGCCAGTAACAGGTAGAGACTGAACCATGGGCTCGATTCAATCGCTTCACCCTGGTTGAACATTATCGCGATCGCACTGACGAAAAAAAGTACCGCAAAAATTAACATACTGTCGTACACCATCGCTGCGAGTTGTTTGATCAGACTCGCGGGAGGATAGTCACTATAAGAGGTCGAAGACATTTATCGAAACGATCGTAAAAGGATAAAAAAAATCAGGCTGTAAATTTTTATGCTCAATAAATTTAATTATAATATTCGTACAACTTTTTTTATTCACGCAACTATAATACACAACATGAAAAAGTTCTCGCGTTCGCAATAATTACAGAGTTGCTATTGTATTATTGCGAATGCTTTTTATAATGACAGCCGTAAGTTAACGTGAGGAGACTTGATGATGGCGACAGCAAAGAAAGCAGTAAAGTCGAAGCCTAAAGCGAAAGCTAAAAAACCAGCAGTAAAGAAAAAAGCAGTTGCACCAGCAGCAAAGAAAAAGGCAAGCAAGCCAGCAGTAAAAAAGAAAGCAACAAAGCCCGCAGCCAGGAAGAAAGTTGTGAAGAAAAAAGCGGCCCGTCCCGTGGTTAAAAAGAAAGCCGCAAAGCCCGCAGTCAAGAAAAGATCAGCGACCAAAAAGAAATCATCTGCCGGTTCTGCTTCCAGCGCCAGGGTCAGGGCATTGCAGGCTAACATCAAGGCACTGAAAAAGCAGATTGAGGGATTAAAGGAAGAGGTTAAAAGCCACGGCAAGCATGCCAATCTTCTGCATAATCTTTCTGCGAGACGTAGCGCAGCTATTGCAAGATTTACTAGTGGATGGGATAAGATGGCCCACGCCGGAGCGGCCAAGTCGGCAAAGGCTAGAAAGAAGAGAAAGTAACGAACTGATGATAGAGCTAATTTAAAGGCACAGCTTGCTGTGCCTTTTTTTTGTCCATGAAAAAATCGACAGCAAATCGTAACGAACCCGAAATCGACCGTTTTATCGACAGCATCTGGTCGCAAAAAGGGCTTGCCGAGTTGACGCTAAGTGCATATCAACAGGATTTACTCCAGTTTTCTCGCTGGCTGGCAACGCATCGGCAAAAACTTTTTGATGCGCAGCAGTCCAGTATTCAGCAGTTTCTGGCGGAACGTTTCGCCAACGGTGCCTCGGCTCGCTCCAATGCCCGCCTGTTATCAACACTGAAGCAGTACTACCGATACTTGATCAGGATTGGAGAACGCCAGGACAACCCCACGGTCCTGATCAGTGCCCCCAGAATCCATCGAAGCTTACCGCAGTCGCTGGGCGAAGCTGATATCGAAAAGTTGTTAGATGCCCCGGACCTGGAAAGCAATTTTGGATTGAGAGATCGCTGCATGCTCGAACTTATGTATAGTTCCGGATTGCGTGTGAGCGAACTGGTGGGATTACAGTTGAATCAAATCAATACCAATCTCGGACTGGTTCGGTTAATCGGCAAGGGCAACAAGGAACGGGTGATCCCGGTCGGTGAAGAAGCATTACATTGGCTGACCAGGTATGTAAAACAGGCGCGCCCTGGCTTGCAATCTGCGAAGTCGATCAGCGATGCGCTTTTTTTGTCGAGTCGTGGCAGCGCGATAACGCGTCAGGCGTTCTGGCAAAATATCAAAAAACATTTACTAAAGGCTGGCGTAAAAACTGTATTTTCCCCGCACTCGTTGCGCCACGCTTTCGCCACACACTTGCTGAATCATGGGGCGGATCTGCGTACCGTGCAAATGCTCCTGGGTCATAGCAGTTTGTCGACCACCCAGATTTACACGCACGTAGCGCAGGCACGGCTGCAATTAATCCACGCCCAACACCACCCCCGCGGTTAATACCCCAATCCTTGGTCGATGTCCCATAAACGGTGCGGTTAATTATCCCAGTAACCGGCAACCGATGAAGCTCCTTGCGACTGACTGGGTGGCCTTCGGCTTCCTGAAAAAGGGGTTATTTTGCAGGGCAAGGCGAAACTCAACATCCATGTCTCGGTTCGCCACAGGCCGCGTCCCTGAGGCCTGACCCTGCAAAATAACCCCTTTTTCAGCACCCAGCCTTTATGTCGCAAGGAGCTTCGTCGGTTGCCTCTAAAAGTGATCGACCATTCCCCAAACTAGATAACTATCAAGGCGTGGGCAGCGGAATCTTTTTGCGGGACGCTGCGCAACAGGGATGTTGCGCGCGAGCCTACATGGATGTATTTACGGCGCTCTCGCAAACAATTTCCGATGACCGCGCCGAATCGGAGGGATTATTCGAGGTGGGGTTTGAAGC
>JBATHL010000691.1:0-1789 GCA_049666745.1 Gammaproteobacteria bacterium | reverse complement strand
GTTGTTGAGTCTTGCTGAAAAAGGTATCCCGGCGGGCCATGAGTACCTCGACCTGATCAGTCCCCAGTATATATCCGACCTGGTCAGCTGGGGCGCTATCGGCGCGCGTACCACTGAGAGCCAGGGGCATCGCGAACTTGCTTCCGGACTGTCCTGCCCGGTCGGTTTTAAAAACGGTACCGATGGCGGGGTGCAGGTTGCGATCGATGCGATGGGTGCCGCGAAGGGTTCGCACCATTTCATTTCGATTACCCTGCAGGGGCATTCAGCTATTTTCACCACTGCCGGCAATAACTACAGCCACGTTATTTTGCGTGGTGGCAGCAATCGCCCCAACTATGACCGGGTCAGTGTCGCCAATGCGACGGCCAAACTCGAGGCAACCGGGCTGAATCCACGCCTGATGATCGACACCAGTCACGCCAATAGCCAGAAGCAGTTTCACAAGCAGGTTGAAGTTTGCCGCGATATCATCCACCAGATTAAAACCGGGCAGGATAATATTTTCGGCCTGATGATCGAATCGCACCTGGTCGAAGGTCGCCAGGATTTCAAGGCCGGCGCCGAACTGACTTACGGCCAAAGCATTACCGATGCCTGCATCGGTTGGGACGATTCGGTAACTTTACTGCGCGAACTCGCCCAGGCGGTCAAGGCAAAACGGAACCCCGGCTAGACGCGGGGCGGAAGCAGCGCCGCGATGCCTCGCAAAGCCAGCCGCAGCAAAAAAACTGCCGTCAGTCGCCCGCGCCGGAAGAAGGTGACTAGCAGTCCGTCGCCCCGGAAAAAGGCTACTACCAGTCCATCGCGCCGGAAAAAGTATCTTGTTGCCGCGGCCCTGCTACTGGCCGGGTTTGCGATTTACCTCGGTTATCTCAATTACCTGATCAATAGTCGATTCGAGGGTGGTGCCTGGGCTTTACCATCGCGCGTCTACGCCAGGGCACTGGAGCTATATCCCAACCTTGCTTTAACCCGCGAACAACTGGTTTACGAGCTCGACCTGTCGAGTTATCTGCAGGTTCAACGCGAGCCTTTACCGGGGCAGTATCGTTTACTCGGCGAGTCACTGGAGTTGCATAGCCGTCGCTTTGATTTCGGCGATCAATTACAGGATTCCCGGCTGGTACAGGTATTTTTCGAGCGCGGGCGGATTTCGGCACTGACCGATTCCGGCAGCCTCAGTGATTTACAGTTGTTTCGTTTACCACCGGTGATCCTGGGCAGCTACTACCCTGATAATGACGAAGACCGTTTACTGCTCGCCGAAAACGAAGTGCCGCAACGTTTGATCGATACGCTGATTGCGGTAGAAGATCGCGGCTTTTTCGAGCATTCAGGACTCAGCCCGATGGCGATCCTGAGAGCTTTGCTGGCCAATCTGAAGGCGGGGAAAGCGGTGCAGGGCGGTAGTACGCTGACCCAGCAACTGGCGAAGAATTTATTTCTGACGCCGGAAAAATCGTTGCTACGCAAGATCAACGAAGCTTTCATGGCGATATTACTGGAGCTGCGCTTCAGCAAGCAGACGATCATTACCGCGTACATCAACGAAGTCTTTTTATTGCAGCAAAAACGTATTGCGATTCATGGTTTTGCACGCGCCAGTCGCATGTTGTTCCGGCGCAGCGTCGATAACCTCGAGGCGCAGCATGTGGCTCTGCTGGTGGGTATGGTTAAAGGTCCGTCACGATACAATCCGTTTACTGCACCCGAAACTGCGTTGGCGCGTCGTAACCTGGTGCTCAAGGTGATGCTCGAGCAGAAGATACTCGATGCAGACGAACAC
>JBATHL010000690.1:0-2937 GCA_049666745.1 Gammaproteobacteria bacterium | reverse complement strand
ACCCCGATCCTGTACTTCAATCACGGCATATTTCCGACCATGGTGCAGGCTGACATCGACCAGGGATTGTTCGTCGATCGAATAGTGGCAGGCGTTATCAAGCAGGTTTTTGATCAGCAATTTAATGCGTAACTGATCCACTTCGATTTCAAGCGGAGACATGCTGGTTTTGATGCGGTTTCGACAAGGATGGAGTTGCACGACTTCTTCGATAAGATTGAGCATTTCACAGCGACTCAAGCTCAGCGGCGCATGGCTGCTGTTTAATTTTTCAGATTCCAGTATGGCAGCAACCAGCGTTTCCATTTCACGGATATCATCGATCAGTTTTTGTTGAATTTCGCTCTCATCGAGTAGCTCGAGATTAACACGCATTCGCGTTATTGGTGATCGCAGCTCATGGCTTATCGCCAGTAGTAAACCGGATTTACTCTCCAGCATAACCTTGATCTGCTCCGCCATTCGGTTGATTCCTGCCGCTAACAATGCCAGTTCTCCCCTGCCTTGCAGTTCGACAGTTTGTTCAAGATCACCCTCGCCTATCTTCTTTACCTGTGCGGAAATCTCTCCAACCGGTCTGAACATACGCCTTATCGCAAAGTACAGTAAAAACAGAATCGAACCTAGCGCAACAAACAATACCCAGTGGCGGCGCTCGGAACCCTTGCGAAAACTGTTATCGACGGCAAATAAGTACTGGTAACCCTGTTTTTGAATCAGCAGGTATTGATCGCGCCTATGGTGGCTTAAATAGACATTGTCGTAAGGCCGGGGTGCAGGTTTGAAGTCATAACTGGCAACGATTCCCAGTTTCGGACTCGAGGCCCAGTCTATTCCCTTGCCCTCGATTCTGATTTCGAACGGCAACTCGTTCGCCAGTTGCTGAGCTACCGACAGGTCTGGTGGATCTCCGATGTCATCGATCAGATACTCGATATAGCGTGCGACATTGGGCAGGATTTCATTTTCTACATGCGGTTTCAAACGCTGTGCGAAACTGATTGCAAGGATGACGGCCAGCGCCAGGATCGAAATAAAAAAGTAAAACAGCAGTCTGAAGATCAGGCTTTGCCACCTGGCTTGCAAGTAATTCCACATTATCGATTCACCAGCTGATAGCCCTGCCCGCGCACCGTGCGAATCAATTCAGGGCGTTGCAACTTCTGCCTGAGACGGCTTATCAGCACATCGATTGCGCGACTGTAAATATCGGCATCCAGGCCGCGCAGCGCCTGCATGATTTCGTCCCGCGACAACACGCGATCCTGATTTTGTACCAGCAAACTCAGTAATTCGAATTCGGCAGCGGTAACGGCCACCTCGACATCGTTACGTTTTAACTGTTTGCGCGCAATATCCAGTTGTAGCTCGCCCAGTTGGTAAACGTTGTTTGCGCTTAGCGGGCTGGCACGCTTGAAAATATTCTGGATTCGCTCCACCAGTTCGCGTGGTTCGAAGGGTTTGGGCAAGTAATCATCCGCCCCCAGCTCCAGCCCGACAACTCGATCCATAACTTCGCCACGGGCGGTCAACATCACAATCGGAATATCGCTGAACTGACGGATACGGCGACAGGTTTCGAAGCCATCGATTTCGGGCAGCATCACATCCAGTACAATCAGGTCGTAGCTGTGCCGTTTGATGTGTTCAATCGCCTTTAGTGGGTGGGTTTCATTATCGAGCGACATTTCGAATTTGGCAAAATACTGTCGTAAGGGTTCCGCCAGCCGTTCATCGTCGTCTACTAATAATAATTTACGCATTCGGTTGCCCGATTGGTTTAAACCGGTATTGTACAACGCGACTTCCGCTTGAGAAGTCGCGTTGCAGGCAATCGCCGGGCTTAATCTTTATCTCCATGGCGATGATGTTGGTGCCGATGTTGCACAAATTCCTGCATTTGCTGTTTTTGCTCGCCACTCAAAGAATCGAGAAAAACGGCCAGGGAGGTAATAACGAGTGGTGCCTTTTCGTTGATCATACGGGTTTTCTGCTGTATCAGTTCGAGCGCACGTGCCTGGTTGAAACTCGGTTCCTGCAACAGGGCCTCAATTTCAGTAAAATTTTGAGCCTTTGTAATCCTGGCATCCTGCATGATTTGCGCAACAGTTGCGGCCAGTTCGGCAAAGTTCTGCTGTTGCTGGCTGTCCAGATCGAGCTTGCGGGTGACCCGCTCAGTAACGAACTCAACCTTTTCCTCTGGGGACATACCCCAGTCGTTATGTTTGCTGAATGCGTATACCGCACCAGAACTGCCGGCGATGAGCAGAGCAGCGGTAATAATTCGGGTAGAAAGTTTCATGGATAATCTCCGTAGTTGATTGATTACGGAAAAGGATTCTAGGGAATTGATCGTTACAAAGCTTTTCAGCAGCGTAACGATTTGTAACAGTTTGTAACAGCCAGCTAGCGCCGCTGTTTTTCGATTGCCGTCAGCATGCCACGTAAAATGTTAATCTCGTTGCGCGTTACCTCGCTGCGCAGGTAAAGCCGTCTTAAGCGTTGCATAATCATTCCCGGTCGCTGCGGATCGAGGTAACCGGTCATATGTAGAACATTTTGTAGATGCTCGAAATAGCCCTCCAGTTCAGCATGCGGGACCGGTAAATCATGTGCCTCAGGCGATTTGACTACTCGTGGCTCCGTAGCCTGGCGTTGGAAGATTTCGTAACACAACACCTGGATCGCCGAGGCGACGTTGAGCGAACTGAAATCAGGATTGGTCGGTATGCACACCATGTAATTGCATAGCTGTATTTCCTCGTTGCTCAAACCCGAATGCTCGCGTCCGAACACCAGCGCTGTTCGAGTCGTGTCATCCATATCGATAAGCTTGTCGGCCAGTGCAGGCGGACTGAGTTCCGGCCAGGCAAGCGAACGACGCCGTGCGCTGGCAGCGACTACGTAGCTACAGTCCGCGATCGCTTGCGCCAGGTC
>JBATHL010000689.1:0-2060 GCA_049666745.1 Gammaproteobacteria bacterium | reverse complement strand
GCTTCAACCTAAATGATTGCAATATCCATACCAAAAAAGAGTTGTGTAAGAATATCAATAGCTTGCTTTTACTTAAGAGCCTTACAGAATTCACATGTGTAAGGTAGGGTTAACAGGTTGTTGGAATTTAATGATATTCGCGTAAAGAATTCTTTAAAGTTGCTGAGCGGCTGTAATGGGTCCAGACTGTGTGAAAAGTCCCCAATTGATATAATGCGACTTTCAATCAGGGAAGCCACACCGATGACAGATTTCATAGCCGGTGAGAACAGACTTCAAGCCACCTTACTTCCAGAGCGGCTTGATGATTACATTGCCGAGAACAGCCCGGTTCGTGTTATTGACGTCTTTGTTGATGAATTGGATCTGGGCTCACTCAGTTTTAAAACTATCCCTGAAGTCACCGGGCGGCCTGCCTACCATCCAGCAACCCTGCTGAAAATCTACATCTACGGTTATCTCAATCGCATTCAATCCAGTCGACGGCTTGAGCGAGAAGCGCAACGCAATGTTGAGCTGATGTGGTTAACTGGGCGGCTGTCCCCTGACTTCAAAACCATCGCCGATTTTCGCAGAGATAATGGCACGTCCATCCAGAAAGTCTGCCGAGAGTTTGTTTTGATCTGTCGCAAGCTTGAGCTGTTTACTGACGCATTTGTTGCTATTGACGGTAGCAAATTCAAGGCTGTGAATAATCGAGACCGGAACTTTACCCAGGCAAAAATGAAGCGTCGCCTGGAGCAGATCGACGAGAGCATAGCGCGTTATCTGTCACAAATAGAAAGCGCTGACCGCCAGGAGTCTGAAGTTGCCCGGCAAAAATCAGAGCAGCTTGAGGACAAGATTATCACGCTCAAGCAGGAGATCGGGCGGCTTAAAATTATAGAGCAGGAGATGCTCAGTACACCGGATCAGCAACTATCCCTGACCGACCCCGATGCGCGCTCGATGGCGACTAGCGGGCGTGGCAGCGGCATGGTTGGCTATAACGTGCAGACGGCTGTTGATACAAAACACCACATTATTGTAACCCATGAGGTCACCAATGTAGGCCATGACCGTTCGGCGCTGAACAGCACGGCCGTCAGTGCAAAGAATGTTATCGGTACTGATACGCTAGACGTGGTGGCTGACAGGGGTTACTACAATGGTACCGAGATCCTTGATTGCGAAGAAGCGCAGATAACCACCTATATCCCCAAAGTACAGACCTCGGGTAATCTGAAGAAAGGTATGTTCAGCAAGCGTGATTTTAAATGGATGGCACAGGACAATGAATTTGAATGCCCCGCGGGCGAGAGGCTGATATGGCGTTTTTCAACTGAGGAACATGGAAAGGTTATCAACAAGTACTGGAGCTCAAACTGTCCGGCCTGTGCCATAAAAGAACAATGCACTACCAGCAAATACAGACGGGTGGCACGCTGGGAACACGAAGATGTGCTTGATCGGGTTCAGGACAGGCTGGACGCTGAACCTGAGCGCATGCGGGTACGCAGAGAAACGGTGGAACATCCTTTTGGCACGATCAAATCCTGGATGGGCTCGACCCACTTCCAGATGAGAACGCTAAAACATGTGAGTACCGAGATGAGCCTGCATGTGCTGGCCTACAACATGAAACGGGCGATGAGTATTTTGGGTATCGGACCATTAATAAAAGCAATACAGGCATAGCGCCTGTATTTACCGTACAAAAAGGTTGTTGCTCAATACTTCTCAGACCTTCTGGCAAAGTATTTTTTTAAATTTCTCATCACATAACAACGATAACGACTGGGTCAAGTCGCTTAGACCGCACTCAGATGCCACGAGTAAAGCAATACTGGCCACTATGAATATAATTTTGAGTTTTCACACAGTCTGGGTCGTCAACGGTCTGTTAATCATTACTAATATTAGAGTGCGCTAAAGGTCTCTTGCGTGTCGACAGCGCAAGTCCAGGTGATAAATCCACCCTCAAGCAGCCCAAGATCTCAGAAATCAGGAGAGGTCATTCACATTGATATTTTGGGAACAAGAACTGAAAGGTGAAGCTCCAGGTCGAGTCGGTGCTGAAT
>JBATHL010000688.1:0-9444 GCA_049666745.1 Gammaproteobacteria bacterium | reverse complement strand
GTAACCTGCGCCACGATGGCATGTATCGACAGCGCATTCCAGGTATCGAGTTCAGCAAGCAGATTCAGCAAGCACTGCAAAGGCTCCAGTGCCGCCGGTTTAAGCACCTTTTGCGCCGCTTTCTCGTCGTAAGCGGTAAAATCCTGAAAACAGTAAAGAATGCTGTCAACCAGTTCATTAATCGTAAACACCCGCTGGCGATACAAATCAACCACCGTGGCAAACTCGAAATCGTCATCGTAAACGAGCTCGAGGAGATCCAGCCTTTGCCTGACCAATTGCACGATCCTGTCCAGCGGAGAGCTCATCAGGTATTGCTGGTTAACCCATTTGAGCTTGTCGGTATTGAATGAAGATGCCGATTTGTTTAACCCGTCGAGCGAAAAATTATCGATCATTTCCTGCAGCGTAAAAATCTCCTGGTCGCCATGCGACCAGCCGAGCCGCACCAGGTAGTTCAGCAGTGCTTCGGGGAGATAGCCGGCAGCAAAATATTCCATCACACCCACCGCACCATGGCGTTTCGACAGACGCTTGCCATCGTCGCCCAGAATCATCGGCACATGCGCATACTCGGGCACCGGGGCCGCCAGCGCATTCAGTATGTTTATCTGCCTGGGCGTATTGTTAACATGATCGTCACCACGCAGGACATGAGTAATGTCCATATCCATATCGTCAACTACCACTGAAAGATTGTAAGTCGGGCTGCCATCACTGCGTGCAATAATCAAATCGTCCAGCTCTGAATTGCTGACGCTGATCTCGCCTTTAACATGGTCGCGAAAACTGACGACGCCCTGTTGAGGATTTTTGAAGCGCACCACCATCGGCTTATCGCTGTCGGCCTGCAAACCCAGTTCGCGACAGCAGCCATCGTAACGAGGCTTTTGTTTTGCTGCCATCTGCTGCTCACGCAAGTCATCGAGGCGTTCCCTGGAACACTCGCAATAGTAGGCATGACCCTGTTCAATCAACTGGTTTATTACTTCGATATAACGCGCAAAACGTTGCGTCTGGTAATAGGGTCCCTCGTCATAATCGAGCCCCAGCCATTGCATGGCATCGAGAATCGCCTGCACCGATTCGGGGGTCGATCTTTCCAGGTCGGTATCTTCGATACGCAGTACGAAGCGACCATCCACTTTCTTGCTGTAAAGCCAGCAAAACAAGGCCGTGCGGGCTCCGCCAACATGCAGTACTCCGGTAGGACTCGGGGCAAATCGGGTTTTGATCATTGAGTTCAGTCTGGGATTAAGACGCGCAGTATTCTACCGGAATAATGCCTGTCGAGGCTGAAATTTTTATGGTTTAGTAGCGCTTCTCTATCTCCAGCACCGAACCCGCCTGCTGAATACGGGTACGCCGCAGGAAAGAGTTACCGAGCAATACATCGACAGGCTGCTCACCCGCGATCACGGTAGCCTCGACATTTTTGAGTTCGATACCGCCGATACTGACCGAAGCCAGTCTTATCTGCCAGACCGGCACTACCGCGGCTGCAGTCTGGGCAGAGCTGTAGGTGCCTTTGCGATAATCAATTTTCAGAAGAGTTGCATGGTCTCCACTCATGGTTACGAACGTGGCGCCAGTGTCTACCAGAAAACGGGTGGCCACGCCGTTGATCTTTCCCTTGACATAATACATACCGAGCGCGTCAGGATAGATTTTCATGCGTGTGCGATCCGGTTTCTTGAAATTACCCGCGATCGACTGATTCAGGCCGAGTTTCTGTCTGTTTCCATCGATGACTACGACCGCACCACGTCCCGAAGCAGATTCCAGCAACACGCCCTCGAAAGTCTCGCCCTGCTTTACGATTTTCTGTTGGTCGCCAACCTGCAGCAGGGCCTTACCGGTAAACAGGGCTATCACCCTGACCCCGGTATCTGCAGCCGGAGCGATACTCGTGCCCAGGCTCAGCAGCAGTAACAGCGTCGGGATGGATAGCGCCAGCCTCATGACTGGTGCAACAGTTGCAGTGCAATATGGATGCAGGCCAACGCATACAGTCCCGCCAGCAGGTCATCAAACATAATTCCAAAACCACCCTTCATCTTTGCGTCCGCTATTTTTACCGGCCATGGCTTAACAATATCGAAGACTCTAAATAGCACAAAACCGGCCAGAATCCATTGCCAGGTCACCGGCACCGCGATCATTGTGATCCAGAAACCGACAAATTCATCCCATACAATACCAGAGTGGTCATGAACGCCCAGAGCTGCGCTGGTGTAATGGCATAGATACACCCCAACTCCAAATCCGAGCGCTACAATTGCGAGGTAATAAGGCAAAGCCAGTTGCGCCAAAAGCAAATAGAGAGGGATTGATGCGAGCGTCCCAAACGTCCCAGGGGCAAACGGGGCCAGGCCCGAACCAAAACCGAGCGATAAAAAATGCAGGGGGTTACGTAGCAGTCGTGGTGAAATTCTATGCAAAATGCTGATACCCCTGTGCATTATCGAGATCGATCAACTTGTCTTTATCGCGCAGGAAGTATCCTGACCCGGTAATTTCACCAATGATGCTTAAGCGACAATCCGGATGCCCACGATTCCAGCTGTCAATTTCGTCCCGCTGCGTTGCCGGAACGCAGCAACAGATTTCATAGTCGTCGCCGGCGGCAAGCGCATAGTCATAGCAACCCTGCTGCCCGATCCAGTCATTCACCGGCAGAGCCGATTGCTCTATTGTCGCGCCACAGCCGCTGGCCTTCAGCAAATGGGCAAGGTCACCCTGCAAGCCGTCAGAGATATCGATCGCCGCGCTGGCATATTCACGCAGGAAAGGTACCAGTTCCAGCCGTGGTTGAGGTCGATTCAAGGCTAACAGGCACTTTGCCTGTAAATTCTGCGGCAAATCAATCTTGCCCTGTTTGTGCGCCAGCCCAAGCGCCGCATTGCCGAGTTCTCCCGTCACCAGGATCAAATCACCCGGGCTGGCGTGCCGACGCGTGATGTATCGAGCGGATGGCACCAGGCCGGCAATCTGGATACTGATCGAAAGCTCACCATGACAGGTATCTCCGCCGATTAGCGGCAGTTTATAGGCTTCAGCAGCCTGGCTCAGCCCGGTTGCAAACTGATGCAACCAGTCGGAGTCATTTTGCGGCAGGGTCAACGCCAGCAGAAACCATGCTGGAGTAGCCGCCATCGCGGCCAGATCGCTGAGGTTTACCGCGAGTGCCTTGTAGGCGATATCGGCAGGACTGGTATCGGACGGAAAATGAACTCCACCCACCAGCGTGTCCATGCTGACAACCAGTTGGTCGGTTGGTGGTACTTCAACGACCGCCGCATCATCACCAATACCTAACAAAATATTGTCGGCCGGCTTGCCGATATTTGAAAAATAGCGTTCGATTATCGCAAATTCGTCTTGCGCCATCGCTGCTCCAGACGGTTTCTCGGCTACCCAACCACTTCGAGTTTACGCAATTCCGCGCACAATGGATCGAGCACTCCATTGATGAACTTATGGCTTTCGTCGGCGCCATAGGTTCTGGCAAGGTTGATTGCTTCGTTAATTACGACCTTGTAGGGAATTTCCAGGTGATTTTCGAGTTCGTAAGTCGCGATGCGCAGAATATTGGTTTCGATTGGATCCAGGTGATCTTCGAAGTTAGCGACATGCTTGCGATACCGGCTATCTAGCTCATCAGCCTGTGGAGGAATCTTGTACAGCAATTCAAGAAAATATTCTTCATCGCCGGCTGCAACCCCCTGCTCCTGTTGATAGTGGTCTCTTATCCAGTCAAGGTCTTCACCGGACAACTGCCATTGGTACAAGGCTTGCAGCGCTTTATCACGTGCGTGCTTGCGTTTCTTGATAAACCGCGCCTTGTCATTCACAGGTATTCCAGGGTTTTATTTAATTTTGCGCATCAGGCTGATCATTTCCATCGCGCTCATGGCCGCGTCAGCGCCCTTGTTACCCGCCTTGGTGCCGGCGCGTTCGATCGCCTGTTCGATGGTATCGGTGGTTAATACCGCATTAATAACCGGCAACGAATGCGCCAATGCCAACGCAGACAGAGCCTTCGCACTCTCCCCCGCGACCAGATCGAAATGCGGGGTCGCACCGCGGATTACTGCACCCAGTGCAATGACCGCGTCATGCTTTCCGGCGACGGCATATTGCTGCACTACCAGAGGAATTTCCAGCGCGCCGGGCACATGGCTTACGGTAATATCCTGCGCACCGATACCCGCCCGCTGCAGCGTATCAAGCGCTGCGCTGAGCAGGCTTTCGACGATGAACCCGTTGAAACGACCGACTACGATCGCAATTTTTGCCTTGTTGACGGTCAAGTCACCATCGATTCTGTTGGCGTCTACCATGTTGTTACTCCTGCTCCGCATAATAATCTACCACTTCGAGTCCGAATCCAGCCAGACCATGAAAAACCTTGGGCGCACTCAACAGGCTCATCTTGCGTACCCCGAGGTCGGCCAGTATCTGGGCACCGATACCATAGGTCCGCTGATCATCGCCGCGTTCTTCATCGCCATGACCCTGGATCATTGACTCGATTGTGCTGACCATGTCTTTCGGCGTTTCCGCCTGACGTAAAAATACGATCACACCCTCGCCTTCCTTAGCGATAGTCTGCATGACATCACGCAGTGGCCAGCCACGCCCCACGGTTCCTGCCAACGAGTCTGTCAGCGTATTTTGTACGTGTACCCGCACCGGAATAGGCTTTTCGGGATCTATCTTACCCTTCACCAGGGCCAGGTGCAGTTCCTGCGCGGTGCTGTCCTCGAATGCATACAGCTTGAACTCGCCGAAATCGGTAGGGAATTTTGCTTCGACGATACGTTCGACGGTATGCTCATTCTCGATGCGATAACGAATCAAATCCTCGATAGTGCCGATTTTCAGTTCGTGCTTCAGCGCGAATTTTTCCAGGTCCCCACGTCTTGCCATGGTGCCATCATCATTGAGAATCTCGACGATTACAGCGGCCGGCTCCATGCCAGCGAGTCGCGCCAGGTCGCAACCCGCTTCGGTATGTCCGGCACGAAACAATACGCCGCCCTTACGCGCCATCACCGGAAAAATATGGCCCGGCTGGACGATGCTTCCCGGGCCTGCATCAGCTTTGATCGCAGCCTGCACGGTGGTTGCACGATCAGCCGCCGAGATACCGGTGGTGACGCCTTCAGCGGCTTCGATTGACACTGTAAAATTGGTTTCCATGACTTCACGGTTATCACCCACCATCAACGGCAGACGCAGCTGCTTGCAGCGTTGCTCAGACAGGGTCAGGCAGATCAGTCCACGACCGTATTTGGCCATGAAGTTTATGTGGTCGGCCGTTACCGCCCCGGCCGCCATCAGGATATCGCCTTCGTTTTCCCGATCCTCGTCGTCCATGATCACGACCATCTTGCCGGCCTTGATATCGTCGATGATTTCCTGGGTTGAATTTAATTTCATGTCAAATTTAACTGGTTTATTCATGACTGGTAAATCCCGATTTTATCAGGGTTTCGAGTAACTGGCTGTCTTTGCCGGCATCGCTGTCAGCTTTACCTTGTAGCAGACGCTCCAGGTAACGCGCGATGATATCGACTTCGATGTTGACGCGACAGCCTGATTTATAAAACTGGAAAACAGTTTTTTGCTGGGTATGCGGCACGATATTAACATCGAACCGGTTTCCGTTGATGCCATTGACCGTCAGGCTGCAGCCATCTACTGTCACCGAACCCTTGATCGCTATGTAGTGCTGGATTTCGGGCGCCACTGCAAAACTGTAACGCATCGAGCGAGCATCGGTATGCATTTCCAGCAAAGTACCGAGCCCGTCCACGTGACCACTGACCAGGTGCCCCCCCAGTGCAGTATTTAAGGTCAATGCAGTTTCGAGATTGACCGGGCTGCCAGCCGCTAGTGCACCAAGGCTGGTCAGATTCATGGTTTCTACCGAAACATCGGCGACGAAGTTCTGTTGATGGAGTTCAATCGCGGTCAGGCAGACGCCATTGACGGCGATACTGTCCCCGGGTGCGACACGCGATATATCAAGATCACCGCAGTCTATGGTGAGCCGAATATCGCCATCCCTGGGCTCGCTGTGCACGACGCTGCCGATCGCCTGGATAATTCCGGTAAACATATCAGTCCAGCTCCATGCTGTAGCTGCTCATCGGCAAAGCGCTGCTATTATCGAAACAGGCCCCTGCCTCAATTCCGACACGCGCCACAGCCTGCGCATCTTCGAGTAGATCGTAGGCAACCTGCATAGCCCCCAGCGCAAATTCAGCGCCCGAGCCAATCGCCCAGAAACGCGTGTATTGATCGACTTCGCGCAACGAGTAAAGCCCGAATATTCCACTGCCATTCATGATCAGTGCATCTACCCGTGACGATTCGTAGGAATCTTCATCTTCATCCTTGCTGTTAAGAAAATATTCCTCCTTGAGTACGGGATGAATTTGTCGCATCGATTCAAAAATACTGAAGCGATCGGAAAAGTTAATTTTCTCGGCATGCTTTGCAATCAGGTTGTGCATTACCAGGTGATGAGCAGCACTACCTACAATGCCGATATAGTTGTTATCCGCAAATTGAATTATTTTCTCATAATCGGTGACATACTCAGCCGGCTGCCTGGTGTCACCAAAACTGGTCAAGCTGTCGGCCGCGATACAGGCGACATTATTTTTTACTACGGCAACAATGGTAGACACGGATTATTCCTGGTTAATACTCAAAATCAAGCGCAGATCATCGCCGACCTGGCGAGTATCGCGAATAGTACAGGTTTTACGCTGCTCCATAGCGGTTAATTCGCCGAGATCAAAACCGCCGCGGGCCTGGCTACCAAGTAAATGCGGCGCCAGGTACAAAACGATTTGATCGGCTAGCCGCTGCTTGAGCAATTCACCGGCAAGGCGCTGTCCGCACTCGGTATGCACCTGGTTAATGCCACGAACCGCCATATCCTGCAACATGGCAGTGAGGCAGATATGTCCCGGGTTTGCAGCTTCAAGCTCAATTAGCATAGCCCCGCGATCGACCAGACGAGCCCGCTTCCCGGCATCCTGGCTGAGGGTATAAATCCAGATTTCACCCTTGGTGGAGAATATTTTTTCATCACCACTCAGGCGCAGATTCGAATCGACCAGAACCCGCACCGGGTGGCGCAGTTCGCAGGTCTGTCCCAGGTCCTGCTTTGATAGACGCATATCCAGCGCGGGATCGTCATCCAGCACCGTTTGCGCACTGCTCAAAATCGCCGACGCCTGGGCACGTAGTAACTGAACATCGCGACGTGCCGGTGCGGCCGTTATCCATTTGCTGAGACCATTTTTCAGCGCGGTACGACCATCCATCGAACAGGCCATTTTTATACTGACAAATGGTAATCCCTGTTCCATGCGCTTGATAAATCCGCGGTTTAGTTCACGTGCCTGCGCAGCCAGCACGTCGGTTACTACCTCGATACCATGGGCGCGTAATTTTTGCAGCCCCTGCCCTCCAACCTGCGGATTTGGGTCCTGCATCGCGACGATAACACGTGCCGGTCTGGCCGCAATCAAGGCATCGACACAGGGTGGGGTTCTACCGTGGTGTGAACAGGGTTCCAGGGTTATATAAAAATCGGCGCCGGGCGGAATCTCTGCCGAGCCGATAGCATTAACCTCGGCATGGGGGCCACCGGTATACTCGTGCCAGCCTGCGGCGAGCATTTTGCCATCGGCGACTATGACACAGCCTACTCGTGGATTAGGTGGTGTCGAGTAAAATCCCTTGCGTGCCTGGCGTAGTGCCTCCGCCATCCAGTAGTGATGTTGCTGAGTCGACGACATCAGCTGTCCTCATCGATCAACGGAACCTGTCTGCGGTGCATTTCCGGGGTCGGCTCGGAGGCCAGCGTACGAATCGCCTCTTCGAAGGCCTGAATGTCTTCGAAGCTCAGGTAAACCGACGCAAAGCGAATATAAGCCACCTGGTCCAGGCGCTGCAGTTCATGCATGACCATCGCACCGATTTCACGCGAGGAAATTTCACGCGCCTCGAGACCGACAAGTTGCCGCTTGATATGATTTATTGCATCTTCGATCTGTTGCGCCGAAACCGGGCGTTTTTCCAGCGCCCGCATCATACCGCTGCGTAAGCGCACCTCGTCGAAGGCGTCGCGACTGCCATCGTTCTTGATCACCATGGGCATATTCAGCAGCGGTGATTCGTAGGTGGTAAAGCGTGTCTCGCAGGAAACACATTCCCTTCTGCGGCGCACCTGAGCCGACTCTGACGCAAGCCGCGAATCGACCACGCGAGTGTCAGGGGTACCGCAGAAAGGGCATTTCATAGGCTACTGGTTCAGTCTCGATAAACTGGCAAGCGAGCACAGATTTCAGTGACCTTCGCGCGAACCGTGTCAATGACATCATCGTTGCCCATATCTTCGAGAATATCGCAAATCCAGTTTGCCAGATCGCGGGAATCCTGCTCGTTAAAACCACGCGTGGTGATTGCCGGTGAACCAATGCGCAACCCTGAAGTTACAAATGGCGATTGCGGATCATTGGGTACCGAGTTCTTGTTGACGGTGATATGCGCCTTGCTCAACGCTGCATCGGCATCTTTACCTGTCAAACCCTTACTGATCAGCGACAACAGGAACAGGTGATCATCGGTGCCCCCGGAGACAACATCGAAGCCACGCCTGACGAACTCTTCCGCCATCGCGTTGGCATTCACCAGAACCTGCTTTTGATATTCAACGAAGTCATCACTCATGGCTTCTTTAAAAGCCACCGCCTTGGCGGCAATCACGTGCATCAATGGTCCACCCTGGGTGCCGGGAAAAACCATCGAATTCAATTTCTTTTCAATTTCCTCGTTTGCCTTCGCAAGAATGATGCCACCACGAGGCCCACGCAGGGTCTTGTGCGTGGTGCTGGTACAGACATCGGCGATTCCTACCGGACTTGGATAAACGCCGGCCGCAACCAGTCCGGCCACGTGCGCCATATCGACGAACAGGTAAGCGCCTACCGAATCCGCGATATCGCGAAACCGCTGCCAGTCCATAACCCTCGAGTAAGCGGAGAACCCGGCAATAATCATCTTCGGCTGGTGCTCTTTTGCCAGCGCTTCAACCTGGTCATAATCTACTTCGCCGGTGTCGTTATTCAGCCCGTACTGGACCGCATTGAACAGCTTGCCGGAAAAATTAACCTTGGCACCGTGGGTCAGGTGGCCACCATCTGACAAACTCATACCCAGTATGGTGTCACCCGCGTTCAACAGTGCGAAATACACCGCGGCGTTGGCCTGCGATCCCGAGTGTGGTTGCACATTGGCATAGTCGGCATCGAAGAGTTTCTTGACTCGCTCAAGTGCCAGTGCTTCAGCCACGTCAACGTATTCGCAGCCGCCGTAATAGCGCTTGGATGGATAACCTTCGGCGTACTTGTTGGTTAA
>JBATHL010000687.1:0-6094 GCA_049666745.1 Gammaproteobacteria bacterium | reverse complement strand
GTGCGTTACCGTACAGACAAGGGCGGTATTATTCATTGCACTATCGGTAAAACCAGTTTTGATGTCGGCCAATTGCGTGAAAACCTCGAGTTTTTGCTGGCCGACCTGAAGAAAGCCAAACCGGCTTCGTCCAAGGGTGTTTACCTGAAGAAAATTTCGATCTCTACGACGATGGGAACTGGAATCTCGGTTGACCAGGCATCGTTAGGGATTAAGTGACATCGGCCTAAGCCGATGTCATCCCGGAAGTCGCGCAGCGACTATCCGGGATCCAGTAAAGTTTGATAGATCCCCGCTTACGCGGGGATGACGGGAAAAGCGTTATCGAGGTCGGTGGGCCGGGATAACGCAAGGATTGAAAGATCCCCGCTTGCGCGGGGATGACGTTTTGAGGACTCATTTCCGCTGTGCGGAAATGAAGGATAGCAGGATCTTTGAGACGGTCCGCCAATAGCGGGTCACTCGTCAAAGACCGTGGGTGGTTGTCGATAGACAGCCTTAATTTCCTGCGTAGACGATCTTCCGAGACAGGGTTACCTGGTTAAGAAGTCGTGATGGAGTCGGTAGCGATACCGGACATGGATAGAGGTCTGGGTGTAAGCCCAGTTATTTAACTTAATCAGGAGAAGTCATATGCCTTTAACTCTCCAGCAAAAGCAGAACGTGGTTAGTGAAGTAGCCGAGGTTGCGGCGCAGGCGCATTCTGTAATTGCCGCCGAGTACCAGGGCTTGACTGTTGGCGAGATGACCGCGTTGCGCGTCAAGGCTCGTGAGTCGAATGTTCAACTGCGCGTGGTCAAGAACAGTCTTGCCAAACGTGCGTTTGAAAGTACCGACTACGGTTGCATGAGTGAAGCGCTGCAGGGTCAGATGGTTTACGCATTTTCGATGGAAGAGCCGGGCGGTGCCGCCAGGGTTCTGAATGATTATTCGAAAGACAACGAGAAACTGGTCGTTAAGCTAATCGCCTTTGGCGGTGAGCTGCTGGATCCTTCGGAGATCAAGCGACTGGCCTCGCTGCCAACCTACGATCAAGCTATCAGTTTGCTGATGGCCGTGATGAAAGCACCGGTAGAGAAACTGGCCCGCACCGTGAACGAGGTGCCAGGCAAGTTGACCCGAACCGTTGCTGCGATTCGCGACCAAAAGTAATTACATTTAATTTCTGTATCAGGAGAAAACCTAATGGCAGTTTCAAAAGAAGATATTCTGGAAACTTTATCTAACATGACGGTCATGGAAGTCGTCGATTTAATCGCCGCAATGGAAGAGAAATTTGGCGTTTCAGCGGCTGCGGCCGTGTCGGCAGCACCGGCTGCAGTAGCAGGTGACGCTGGCGGGGATGCCGCTGCGGAAAAGGACGAGTTCGACGTGGTTCTGACCGCTTTTGGCGACAAGAAAGTTGGCGTTATCAAGGCTGTTCGCGCTATTACCGGCCTTGGTCTGAAGGAAGCCAAGGATATGGTAGAAGGTGCACCGACTACGGTTAAGGAAGCAGCTGCCAAAGCCGAAGCCGAGGAACTGAAAAAGCAGCTTGAAGAAGCTGGCGCAACTGTAGAGCTGAAGTAGTTCGCGGTTGTTGGGCACTCGCCTGCATTTCTCTCCGCCCTCCGAGTTGTGGTTGGCGAAAACTTGCCGTGATGCGGACGTTTAGACGTGCGCAGATTAGATAAGCGGCGAGCTATGCAGGCGAGGTGTACCCAGTACTTAAATGCTCGGGCTGATGGCTGGAAAGTCATCGGCCCGCGCGTGCTTCCCGTTGCGGATGTGCAATGTGGAAAGCAGATGAAAACGTTATTAGTGGTGACTATAGATGGCATACTCTTTTACTGAGAAAAAACGTGTTCGCAGGGATTTCGGCAAGCGGCCAGCGGTGATCGATGAACCGTACCTGCTCGCAATTCAAACCGATTCATACAAGCGTTTTCTGAATCCTGAAGGGAATCAGGCGGGCACTGGTTTGCAGCGCGCTTTCGAGTCGATTTTTCCGATTGTGAGTTTCAGCGGTAATGTCGAGCTCGAGTACGTCAGCTACCGAATCGGCGATCCCGTGTTTGACGTCAAGGAATGTCAAATTCGTGGTCTGACCTATGCCGCACCACTGCGTGTGCTGGTGCGCCTGGTGATTTACGACAAGGAAGCCTCAGCCAAGAATCGCTCGGTCAAGGATATCAAGGAACAGGAAGTTTACATGGGCGAGATGCCCTTAATGACCGAAAACGGTACCTTCGTCATCAATGGTACCGAGCGCGTCATCGTGTCCCAGTTGCATCGCTCGCCGGGCGTTTTCTTCGATCATGATCGCGGTAAGTCGCATTCTTCCGGTAAGCTGCTGTTTTCGGCGCGGGTAATCCCCTACCGTGGTTCCTGGCTCGATTTTGAATTCGATCCCAAGGATTCACTGTTCGTGCGTATCGATCGCCGGCGCAAGTTGCCCGCGAGTATTCTGCTGCGTGCGCTCGGATTCGATAACGTGCAAATGCTGGACACGTTTTTTGACCACAACGTATTCAAGATTACCAAGACCGGTATCAATATGGTGCTCGAGGCCGACTGGCTCAAGGGTGAAACCGCGACCTTCGATCTCAAGGTCAAGACCAAGGTGCTGGTGCAGCAGGGTCGTCGCATTACCGCGCTGCATGTCAAGCAACTGAAAGCATCCAAGATCAAACAGCTGGCAGTGCCCGATGAATATGTGGTCTGCAAGATTCTGGCCGAGAACCTGGTCGATGCAGAGACCGGCGAAATTTTCGCCAACGCCAACGATGAAGTGAGCGAAGAAATGCTCGCCATGATTCGCGATAAGGGTATCAAGCAAATCAGTACGATCTTCACCAATGAAGTTGATCGTGGCCCTTATATTTCGAATTCTCTGGCGCTGGATCCAACCACTAATGACCTCGAAGCCAAGGTTGAAATCTACCGTATGATGCGCCCGGGTGAGCCACCAACGCGTGAATCGGCCGAAAACCTGTTCCAGAATTTATTCTTTAACGATGAACGTTACGATTTGTCGGAAGTCGGACGGATGAAATTTAATCGCCGCCTGAGTCGCGAAAGCATCGATGGCGCCGGCGTTTTGTCAACCGAGGATATCGTCGACGTAATGAAGGTACTGATCGATATTCGCAATGGTAACGGTAACGTCGATGATATCGATCATCTCGGCAATCGCCGTATCCGCAGTGTTGGTGAAATGGCTGAAAACGCTTTTCGTACCGGTATTGTGCGAGTTGAGCGCGCGGTGCGCGATCGTCTCGGACTGGTTGAATCGGAAGGTCTGATGCCACAGGACATTATTAACGCGAAACCGGTTGCCGCCGCGGTCAAAGAATTCTTTGGTTCAAGCCAGCTGTCACAGTTCATGGACCAGAACAATCCGCTTTCCGAAGTGACCCACAAGCGTCGCGTATCGGCGTTAGGGCCGGGCGGATTGACGCGTGAGCGCGCCGGTTTTGAAGTGCGCGACGTGCATCCGACGCATTATGGTCGTGTATGCCCGATCGAAACCCCTGAAGGACCGAACATCGGTATGATCAATTCGCTGTCAGTCTATGCCCGCACCAACCATTACGGTTTCCTCGAGACCCCGTATCGTAAAGTCGTCAAAGGCAAGGTCACCAGTGATGTGGAGTACCTGTCGGCGATCGAAGAAAGCCAGTACCAGATTGCGCAGGCGAATGTCACGCTCGACAAGAAAGGCGCCATGACCGATGAACTGATTCCCTGTCGTCATCAAAACGAGTCGATCCTGTCGACTGCCGACAAGATCGACTACATGGATGTCTCGCCGAAGCAAATCGTATCGGTTGCGGCGTCGTTGATTCCGTTCCTCGAGCACGACGACGCCAACCGAGCCCTGATGGGTTCAAACATGCAACGCCAGGCAGTGCCCTGCCTGCGTGCCGAAAAGCCGTTGGTAGGCACCGGTATGGAGCGCGCGGTCGCGGTCGATTCCGGTACCACGGTCAAGGCCCTGCGTGGCGGAATAGTCGATTCGGTCGATGCCAGCCGTGCCGTGGTGCGAGTCAACGACTCTGAAACCAGCGCCGGTGAGCCGGGTGTCGATATTTACAATTTCACCAAGTACACGCGTTCCAACCAGAACACCTGTATCAATCAGAAGCCGCTGGTCAAACCGGGCGATAAAATTGAACAGGGTGACGTGCTTGCCGATGGTGCCTCGACTGACCTGGGTGAACTGGCACTGGGGCAGAATATGCAGGTCGCATTCATGCCCTGGAATGGCTACAACTTTGAAGATTCGATCCTGCTGTCCGAGCGTGTGGTCAAGGAAGATCGTTTCACCACGGTGCATATCGAAGAATTGAGCTGTCTCGCGCGCGATACCAAGCTGGGCGCTGAAGAAATTACCGCCGATATCCCGAATGTCAGCGAAGGCCTGCTGTCGAAGCTGGATGAATCTGGCGTGGTTTACGTTGGCGCCGAAGTCAAACCGGGTGATATTCTGGTGGGCAAGGTTACGCCGAAGGGGGAAACCCAGTTGACCCCGGAAGAGAAGCTGCTGCGGGCGATCTTCGGTGAAAAAGCATCGGATGTAAAAGATACCTCGCTGCGCATGAAGTCCGGCGTTACCGGCACCGTTGTCGATGTGCGTGTGTTTACCCGCGATGGTGTCGAAAAGGATGCCCGTGCGCTGGACAATGAACGTATCGAAATCGACTCGCTGAAGAAAGACCTCGACGATCAGTTCCGTATCATCGAGGAGAATATCTATCAGCGTGTCGGTCGTCTGATCACCGGTAAAAAAGCCAGTGGCGGTCCAGGTGGAATGAAGAAAAATGGCGTGATTACCGCCGATTACCTCGAATCCATCGGTCGTGATCAATGGGCCAAGATACGCGTTATCGATGACAAGCTTGCCAAGCAGCTGGAATCGTTGAACGAACAGCTCGAGTCGCAGCGCGGGGAATTTGATCGACTTTTCGAAGAAAAGAAAAGAAAGGTTACCGCTGGCGACGACCTCAAACCAGGCGTATTGAAAATGGTCAAGGTTTACGTCGCGGTCAGGCGCCGCATGCAGCCGGGCGACAAGATGGCCGGGCGTCATGGTAACAAGGGCGTGGTATCGATGATTGTGCCGGAAGAAGACATGCCTTATCGCGAAGACGGTACCCCGGTTGACGTGGTATTGAATCCGCTTGGCGTACCGTCACGCATGAACGTGGGCCAGATTCTGGAAGCCCACCTCGGTTGGGCCGCCGCCGGACTGGGTTTGAAAATCGGTGAAATGGTAGATGCCCAGCGCAAGGTCGAGGAATTAAAAACCTTCCTGCGCAAGATTTACAATAATAACTCCGAGAAATTGAACCTGAAGGATCTCACCGACGCTGACGTCTGGCAGCTGTGCCAGAATTTGCGTAAGGGCGTACCGATGGCTACCCCGGTGTTCGATGGTGCCGAGGAAGAGGAAATCAAGAATATGCTGGCGCTCGCAGAATTGCCTGAAACTGGTCAGACCACGCTCATCGATGGTCGAACCGGCGAAGCTTTTGATCGCCCGATCACGGTTGGTTACATGTATATGCTGAAGCTCAACCACCTGGTTGATGACAAGATGCATGCGCGTTCCACCGGCCCCTACAGCCTGGTCACCCAGCAGCCGCTGGGCGGTAAGGCGCAGTTTGGCGGGCAACGTTTTGGTGAAATGGAAGTCTGGGCGCTGGAGTCTTATGGCGCTGCATACACCCTACAGGAGATGTTGACGGTGAAATCGGACGACGTGAACGGCCGTAACAAGATGTACAAGAATATCGTCGATGGCGATTTCAGTATGGAGGCAGGAATGCCCGAGTCGTTTAACGTACTACTCAAGGAAATTCGTTCCTTGAGCCTGAACATTGAACTTGAGCAGGAAAAACTATGAGAGACTTACTTAATCTATTGAAGAAGCAGGGTGCGGCCGAAGACTTTGACCACATCCGGGTAGGTTTGGCGTCGCCCGATATGGTGCGATCCTGGTCATACGGCGAAGTCAAGAAGCCGGAAACGATTAACTATCGTACTTTCAAGCCGGAACGTGACGGCCTGTTTTGCGCCAAGGTTTTCGGACCGGTCAAGGACTTCGAATGCC
>JBATHL010000686.1:0-3682 GCA_049666745.1 Gammaproteobacteria bacterium | reverse complement strand
ATGGTATTCCCGGCCGTCGCTGACGAGCGGCTCGACCTGTTGAAAAATATTTCAGCTGCGGGAGCGCCAGAGCTGACCATGAAGATGCTCGATCAGGCGCAGCCAAAGGTTGATGAAGAGCTATATGAATGGATACTTTGGGAGCAGGAGCGGCTCGCGATTCTGGCGCACTGGAAGCAGTGGGATCAACTACTGATCCGAATCGAGGGGTTGCCCGGCGATATTCCGCAGCAATTTAAACAGCAGGCTACGACTTACCAGGCCAGGGCTTTCCTTGAACTCGGGCAAACTGTAACGGCGCGAAAAATTCTACGTCAACAGCTCTGGCAAACTGTCGCCAGTGAAGCGTCAGACTACGAAACCTGGCGTCGACAGATTATTGAATCCTATATCGAAGATGGCCGCATCGAGGATGCGCGAGTGGCCATGCTTCGCTTCGATCAGGATTTCGATAGCACTGATCTTGCCTGGTTACTGCTGCGTGCACGGGTACTTATTGAATCCGGCAGGTATGAACAGGCGGTCCTGATCCTGCGCGATCAAAAAGCCTGGCAGGCGCGGCTGATCAGTATGTTGGCCAGTTTCAAGTTGAAACAGATCGATAAGGGCGAACTCTGGGCGCAGGTAAAAAAGCGCAGTGAAAACGAAGCAGTGGGAGCGCGGGAACGAGCAAGTTTATGGGCACTGGGATATTTTGCAGCGGAGCAAATGTCGCCGGTGGACCGGGTTGTTGCGCTCGAAGCGTTGTTTCGCGGTGAGGCCGAATCGCCGTTGCAATTATTTCAGTTACCTGTTGATTTGCTGTGGCAGGCATATCTCGAGTATGCCGAACTGGTCGGCAATCGATCCGAGCTGTTGCTTGGGGCAGATGACAAGTGGCTGGAGCTGGCAAGCAGGACGAGCAAGGATACCCCGGTTAAGTCCCGCTCCCTGTATGCGATGCTGATGTTGAAGTCCGGCGATAGCGAAGTCGCGAATCGGGCGGCCACGGGGTACATGGGGACTTTCGCCGAGATAGATGAAGCTGAGCGTCACCTGCTGCAAAACCTGTTTAATCACAGCAGTACCTTTTCCAGTGCCCGCGATATCCCTCCGGGTATAAGGTATCAGTTAGTCGACCTGGCCCTGAAGTCGGTCGACATTGAAGAGGCCACGCGACTGATGTCGGGCCTGAACACGGTTCCGGCAGGAACCAGTCGCTTTGACTGGCAGTTGCGCCAGTCCCGGGTGTTGATCCTGGGCGGTCGTTACGAGGAAGGAAACCGGGTGTTGCACAACCTGATCGGTGAGTATCGTGAAGCGAAAACGGAATCTACCGATCGGATACTGCAGGTATTGTTCGATTTGCAGACTGTTAACCTGTACGCCGAATCAATTGCTCATTTTAACCAGTTGTTACTGCTGGAACTCGATCCAAAGCAACGGCGTGAAATTCTCTACTGGATAGCGGACTCATACCGTGGTCTGGAGAAGTTCGAGCAAGCGGCGTTACTCTACCTGCAGTCCGCGATGCTGCCGTCACCGGATTCGATGGATCCCTGGGCCCAGACCGCAAGGTTTAATGCCGCGGAGAGCCTGCAGGAATCGGGGCTGATCGATGATTCGCGCCGCATATACGAGGAGTTACTCAATATTACGGAAGACGCCGCGCGACGCTCGGTGTTGAATCACAAGATACAACAACTATGGTTGAACCAGGCCGCCCGGTAGCACGGAAACCCGAATCCTGGTTGCCAAAATCTGCACAAATGTGCTTGAAAACTCATCCGGGTAACCGCATATATTGCCGCTACATTACCTTTCTTGACGGAGAGAAAAAGACATGACGACCGCCGCCAATACCGAAACCCGTGGTTTTGAGACCGAAGTAAACCAGTTACTGGATTTAATGATCCACTCGCTCTACTCGAATAAGGAAATCTTCCTGCGCGAGTTGATTTCCAATGCCTCCGATGCCTGTGACCGCCTGCGTTTCAGTGCGATCTCCGATGGCAGTCTTTACGAGGAAGATATCGAGCTCAAGATCAAGGTCAGTTATGACAAGGATCAGCGCACTATAACGATTAGTGACAATGGTATCGGTATGACCAGTGAAGAAGTAATAGATCATATCGGCACCATTGCAAAATCAGGAACTCGCACATTTCTCGATTCGATAACCGGTGATGAAAAAAATGATGCCAAGCTTATCGGCCAGTTTGGCGTTGGCTTTTACTCGTCGTTCATCGTAGCCGAAGAGGTCTCCCTGCGCACGCGTAAGGCAGGCGAGTCCGTCGACCAGGGTGTCGAGTGGGTATCGAAGGGCAAGGGCGAGTATAAAATCGCTTCGGTAGACAAGAGCGATCGTGGCACCGAGATAACCCTGCATTTGCGGGAAGGCGAAGATGAATTATTGAACGACTGGAAATTGCGTTCGATTATAACCTCCTACTCCGATCATATCGATTTCCCGGTAGTGATGGATAAAAAGATTGAACCCGACCCCGAAGCGGAAAATGAAGAAACCTCGATTGAAGAGGAAACCGTCAACCAGGCATCGGCTTTGTGGACCCGCGCCAGATCTGAAATCAAGGACGACGAGTACAAGGAATTCTACAAGCATGTCGCACACGATTTCGAAGATCCGATCGACTGGAGTCACAATCGCGTCGAAGGCACCAATGAATACACGTCGTTACTTTATATCCCGGCCCGTGCTCCCTACGACCTCTACGATCGCGAATCAAGCAACGGTATCAAGCTTTACGTGCAGCGCGTGTTCATCATGGAAGATGCCGACAAGTTAATGCCGCGCTACCTGCGATTCGTACGCGGAGTGATCGATTCAAATAATTTACCGCTCAATGTCTCGCGGGAAATTCTGCAAGGCAGTAAGGTTATCGACAGTATACGCAGCGGCTCGGTCAAAAAGGTATTGAGCATGCTCGAGAAAATCGCGAAGAATGATCCCGAGAAGTACCAGAAGTTCTGGCAAGAGTTCGGTAAGGTGATGAAGGAAGGACCGGCGGAAGATTTCGCCAATCGTGAAAAAATAGGCAAACTGTTGCGCTTTGCCACGACGCATAGCGGAGAAGAGGAGCAAAACGTTTCGCTGGAGGACTACATCGGACGTATGCAGGAAGCCCAGGACAAGATTTACTATATCGCTGCCGATTCACACTCGGCTGCCAAAAATAGCCCGCATCTGGAAATATTCCGTAAGAAGGGAATCGAAGTTCTGCTGCTTTCAGATCGCGTAGACGAATGGCTAACATCGCACTTGATGGAATTTGAAGGCAAGAAGCTGCAATCGGTTGCTAAAGGTGAGCTTGACCTGGGTGCGGATGAAGAGTCCGAGAAAGAACTGGAAGAAAAAGCCAAAGGGGCGGAAAAACTGCTCAAACGCATGAAAAAAGCTCTGCAGGATAAGGTTGAGGATGTCCGCGTAACCAATCGGCTGACTGATTCGCCAGCCTGTATCGTGTTGAACGAGCAGGACATGGCGATGCATATGCAGCGATTGTTGAAGGAAGCCGGACACGATTTACCGAGTTCGAAGCCTGTTCTTGAAATTAACCCGGATCATCCTATAGTTAAGAAGCTTGATGCGGAGAAATCCAAGACCAAGTTTGCGGACTGGTATGATATTTTATTTGATCAGGCATTGCTGGCGGAAGGCGGTCAACTGGATGATCCAGCTGGC
>JBATHL010000685.1:0-7309 GCA_049666745.1 Gammaproteobacteria bacterium | reverse complement strand
GTAACGAACCCGGTAGGTTGATTCATTTTGCTGGATGCTAAGCATCTGCTTATGCCCGGCTAATCCTGCAGCGCATAAATTCTACGTCCGGTGCTGGCGACCGATGCGTGCTGTTAAAAGCCATTCTCGGTATCTATTGTCGAATGAAAGCTGGTCGCCCGCACACTGTCCCTGGTTTGCATTTGCTGCATCCATTGTTGTAGACGCGGAAACGATTCAAGCATCGCCGCGCCCTCCGGTGTTTCGATGAACAGGCGTAGCATCGGGTAGGCATGCAAATCCGCCAGCGTCAACGCGTCGCCGATTAAAAATTCATGCTCGTCGTGCCACAGGTCGAGTTGCTGTAAAACATTCTGTAGCGTCGGTAAAGCTGTCGCTATGAGGTTTTCATCGGCCTGCCCACCGCCCCCGGCGACGACGATACGCTGTACGTAAACATCCCACACCATCGGCCGGTAGGTATGGCAATCGAGTATGCTGATTACCTGGTTCATGCGTGCGCGTTGCGCCGATTTCGAGGGTTGCAATGCGGTTCCGGGGAAAGTTTCATCGATGTAACGGCTTATTGCGGTGGTTTCGTATAAATAGAAGTCGCCGTGCATCAGGCTCGGAACAGTACCAAAAGGGTTGTGTGCGAGATAATCAGCAGGCGGCCCTGCGTCGGCAAATATATCGACCTCTTCGAGTTGGTAGTCGACGTCTTTCTCTTCCAGCGCTAACCGTGCAATACGGGTGTACACGCTGATTCTCAGTCCCAGTAGTTTTATCGCAGTCATGGCGGCATTCCCAGGGCCAGTGATTATGATCGGGTGTGACGACGCGCAATTGTTTCACAGTGTACCGGGTTCCACCAGTGCACCGTCCGGGCTGCCGATCTTAGTTTCTGTTGCAGGCATCGCTACAACGTTGTAACCCTCAGGTTTGCGCTTTCCACAGTCGGCGCAGCTCATCTACATTTTCCGGTTCTTCAGTATGCCACTGGGACGTTTACCGCCGCCTGCACGGATGTTCCACGAAACAATACGCATCCTTTACCTGCTATCGCTCCTAATAGTTAAGACCTTGATTCCAGGTCAAATAATGTTGATTACCCATCATGCCAGGCCGTGGAGTTTGGCCAACGGGTCGCCGCCGGAATCCGCATGCCTGTCATCCGAAACCACCCAGTGCGTTGAGAATAATATATGTGCCCAGTACCAGCAGCGAGATGAAAAACAGTTTACGGAATAACTGTTCGGTAATTTTGCGTCTGATCCAGCGACCAAAAACCATGCCCAGGATCGCTGGTAACAATGCGGTGATGGATAAAACCCCGTGCTCGGCAGTGAGCAGATCATTGCGCTGCAATGCTATGGCGAGGGCCAGGGTGGACAATGAAAATAGCATTCCCATTGCCTGGATCAGCACCTCCCGCGCCAGTCCGATAGCCTGTAGAAACATAACTCCGGGTACAACAAAAGACCCTGTCATTCCGGTCAGCACACCGTTGACTATACCAACCAATGGGCCCGCCCATAGCTCTTGCCGCGGCGAAATGGTCAGGCGCAGTCCACCCAGGTTCGCGCCGGCGTAGGCCATCAGCAAGGCGCCAAGTAGCGCAGACAGGAAGGACAGGTTTACCCGGGTTAATGCGCCAGCCCCAATCCAGATGGTTACCGTGGCCAGCAGCAGGAAAGGCCATAGACGCTGCAAAATAAGCCTGGTGTTGCCACCTGCCAGTGCTTGCCACAGGTTGGTAACAAATGACGGCACCAGTAATAAAGCCATCGCCGTTGGTAAATCGATCGCCACGGTCAACAATGCGAGGCTCACGGTCGGCAAGCCAAGGCCGATAACGCCTTTAACCGTGCCCGCGATCAGGAAGGTAGCAAGAATGAGTATCGTGGTAGCGTCAAGCATGCTCCGGACCTGTCAACGGCTAGATTTCAGTTACCGGCCCGTGATCGACAACCATACCGGGTTGGCTGCCTGCTACAGACATTAGTCAGGGGAACCGGGGGAAATCGGATTGCTTTATTCATTGGGGACTTCAGCAACAACCTGGTTTCGCCCGCCATGTTTCGCCCGGTAGAGATTTTGATCGGCTACCTGGACCAGGCTTTCCCCATCATTGCTGGAATCGCCGAAATTTGCCACGCCGATACTGACGGTTATCTGCATTTCGAGTTTCTGGGCTTTATTAAAATCGGCCAGAAAAGTGTGGGACTCGATGCGCTTGCGTAGACGCTCTGCCAGGCTTGCCGAGGCAGAGGGCGCCGTATTGGGCGCTATGACGAGAAACTCTTCACCGCCATAACGTGCCAGAATATCTGAATCACGAAGTTCACGGTTAACCAGCTTACCGATCTCGATCAGTACTTGATCGCCGGCCTGGTGACCGAGTTCATCGTTGACACGCTTGAAATGGTCCAGGTCGAGCAATAGCACTGCAAGTTTGAAATGGTAACGTCGTGCTTTAGAGACTTCTTCTCGCAGGCGCTGCTCCATGAACCGTCGATTGTAGACTCCGGTAAGTGGATCCGTATGAGTCTCATGCTCGAGGGCTGTAATACGCATGACATCCATCGCGGTTTGCAGCGCAAGCACTGATGAAAGCCACACGAAGCAAGCCCCGAAAAAGAATATCCCGGGAACGATGAGGTCAACTAAGCTGGTGTGTTTATTCCAGAAAACGATCATATAGCCCAGATAACCAATAACAAATAATGAAATCAGGGCTGCCATGGCATGCCAGCTGGTGCGAGAACTGCCCAGGGGTAGTCGCCGGGTAATTTTGCGCCCGGTGACCAGCGAACCAATAAGAATTATGGTGGCCACCAAAACGAGAGCGTTTGAAAAAAGTAAAAGCATCGTTCCCCCCTTTTAGCAGTAGAGTACTATTTTTTTTCCGCGTAAGCGCAGAAATCTAAAAAGTTGCTACTGGACTGGCCGCGAGAGAGTTTTACTCGGGCAGGTTTACTGCGAGCACCCGACGCACGTTTCCACCCAGCAGCTTGCTTACATCCTCTGCGGACAGGCCGGCGGCGAGAAGAGCTTCAGTCAACATTGGTAAACCCGTGGTATCGAATGGTGTGGTGACATAACCATCGAAGTCCGAACCTAAGCCAACGTGATCAATACCTGCAATGTTAATAGCGTACTGAATCGCGCTCACAATACCCTGCAAGCTGGCATCGCAAACAGCGGTCTTCCAGTAACCAATACCAACGACACCACCGTTTTTAGCAATGCCGCGTAGTTGGGGGTCGGTTAAATTGCGTGGGCCGGGGCAGGTGCCGGTGACGCCGCCGTGAGACACGACCAGCGGCCGGGTCGCGATTTCGAGCGTATCCCTGAAGGCCGCTGGCGAAGCATGGGCCAGGTCGATGGTGATTCCAAGTGCTTCCATGCGCGAAATAAGCGAGCGGCCGAGTTCGGTGAGACCGTGTTTCAGAGCGCCGTGGGTCGATCCTGCGAATTCGTTATCGGTAAAATGTGCCAGCCCCATCATACGGAAACCCGCAGCATGGAACTCGTCCAGTGCTTTCTCTTCACCCTCAAGGGCATGAATGCCTTCGAGGGCGAGCAAGCCTTTGATTCCGTTGGCGGACAGATCCTCGCGTCGCAGCACAATTGTGAGCGGTGAATTTTCAGCCAGCTGCTCGAACTCATTCGCTTGCGCCAGCGCCTGTTCCCTGGGACTGAACCAGGTTGCCGGGGAGCGCAAGGACGCAATAAACAATAGCGCAGGAACTTTGCTCACCACGCCGAAAACCTGCAGATCGACCCCACCGTCGCGCAAGCGCGGTAAGTCCACTTGACCACGCGTGTGCCGCTGGCGGAGATTTCGGCCCCACAGCAGTGGATCGGCGTGCAGATCAGCGACAAAAGCAGCCTCATGAAAGGCCCTGGCCGTTGCGGACGTGGCGTAAGGGCCAGGTACGAGTACGGCGTTATGCTTTTGGTCGTAATAGGGAAGGACTCCGTAACGAAGCACACCCAGGGCCACGAGAACGAGACCGATAAAACCAGCTAGCAACTTAAACAGGAGGCGTCTAATTAATCAGTCTCCACGCTCTTGGGGGAAATCCCGCATCAGTATCCCGGGAAAACCGGGATACTGATGTTGTTTTATTGGTTTTTTATTATCTAAACAGGCACTACATTGTTTGCGCAAGGACCTTTCTGGCCCTGGCCAACTTCAAACTCAACTGCTTGGCCATCATTAAGCGTTGCGTAATCATCGCCACTTTTAATTTCAGAATGATGGACGAAAAGGTCCTTTCCGCCGTCTTCCGGTGTGATAAAACCATAGCCCTTAGCGGCATTGAACCACTTAACTGTACCTTTGCTCATATTTACTCTCACAAAAAATGGTGAATCATTTTAAAATTTCGAATTCGAATTCACCGTTTCGAATTAGAAATGTAACATCGCTACAAGCCCCCATAGTACTCGCCTTCAGCGGCAAACAAAATGAATGTAGCGAGTTTCGGGCAAGCAACCTCAAACGGTTCATGCGTTACCCAAAATCGTGTTTTTCGTCTTCAATAAGACGCTTACTTAAAACTATTACGGGGTCCGGGTCAAATCCAATACTTTTATAGAAAGAAATAACCGTGTTATTTGTCTTGCGTACCATTAGCTCCACCTTCGGACATCCCAGTTTAACCAGTTTTGCCTCGACATGTCTTACAAGAATCGAAGCGAGCCCCTTTCTGCGCTGCGAACTCTTCACTGCCAGGAAATAAATCCAGCCACGATGGCCATCATACCCCGCCATACAGCTGGCAACTAACTCGTTTTCCAGTTCCCCGACAAAAAACATTTGCGCAGAGTCTGTATATTTCCTGTTGATATCAGTCTGAGGGTTATTCCATGGCACAATCAGTCCACATTCACGCCATAAATCAATGACATCAGTCGCGTCATCGGGTCGAAATGTTCTGATTGTGAAGTTTTCCATTGTCTCGCGGCGCATGTCGGCTGTGTTGGGCGGCAGATCTGGCAGGGCAGTCTGTATCAGGGATTAATAATAATGCCTGCCCGATACTGTAATATTTCTCTGCTGCCATTCTTGTGGATGGTCGTCCATGGTCCATCTTTCAGGCCTTCGACGTAATTTCCATTTTCGGTAACTTCTCCCGCGTCATTCCATACGGTATATGGACCGTGCAGCTTGCCATTTAGATCTGTTTCCAGCTTCAATATCAAAGTACCGTTCTTTATCAGTTCAAGCGCCCCGGTGCGAACAGTGACGGTGGCTGTTTTCTGCCAGATACAGGTGCGCATAATAACGCCACCACCCAGGTCCGCAACAACTGCCTCACCTCTCTCGCAGTTAAACTCGGCAGCGCCGGATAATCCTGTAAAAACGGCCAATAAAAAGAATACAATGCTTACCGAAGCGCGCATGCCAAAACCAATACCAGACTTCGGTAACCCGATTTCATTCATGTCCTTGTACATTTTTCCGTTATTGTAATCGGCAACGAAATCCATTCCTGATCTTATCTGCCATAGATCGTTCTTTCGATCTCGTAACTGAGCGGATTGATCGTGAAAATAAGCTTGTTGTCATTTGCGGTCATTTCCGTGGATTGTAAGCCGACATAAATTTTTCCATCACCTGGTTGCAGGCATACAAACTCACCGTTATCTTCATTGATCAGGCTCAGCGCCTCTTGCATAACCTTGTTATCCGTCTGCGTACCCATCTCGCCAATAACAGCAGCAATTGCGTAACTGCACTTCAGGGAAATAACTTGCGGCGTTGCGGTGGCGGCAGTTACGGCAGGGCTGATAAGTACCAGGTTGAGTAACAGGAGCAGTTTTTTCATATCAGTAATCCCGATCTGTTAATTTACGGGCCATGAACAGAACCCGAAGTTGACGTCGCTGGTGTAATTCATAATTCATTTTTATAGTCACCGTTGATACAGGCCTGCAATAAAGTCCTTAGCTTGTCCAGCCCCAGTTTATTCATTAACGCTATGTTGCGCGCGGGAATCTGATCGACGTCCGCTGATTCAGCAATGGCTCGTGCGAGACTTTCCTCTCGAATTATATGCAACATGGGATACGGTGACCGATTTGTATAATTCTCCGCGTCATCTGGCCCGGTGCCTTCAAACCGATAATGTGGATGGAAACTTGCGATTTGATAGACACCCTCTAGCCCCGTTTGCCGCAGCAACTCATCGGTATAGTTGAGAAACTGATTATAGTCATCAAAGTCCTGCAATACGTTTACATGAATCAACAGTGTTGTTTCAATCGCGGTGTCACTATCGAGCAATTCCAGTTCGGTCTGCAGTGACATCAACAATGCCTGTTCAGTTTTCGCTGTTGTCAAGGCGAAGCGAATCCGGTCCCTGGTCAACTCTCGTTTGGCAAATGGGCAAAGATTCATATCCACAACAAAGGATTTCACCCAGCGGTGCACGGCGGCAATTATTTCATCGTCTTTCAACAGGTCATCCATGCCGGGATTCGTTTACAGGTGCTTTTTGGCGCACTAAAGTTTCAGTTTAAAGCCTTCATGAGTGGCTTTAAAGCCTAGCGATTCGTAAAAGCGCAAAGCTGATGGTCGCTCTTTATCGGAGGTAAGTTGAACAATCCTGCATTTTCTCGCTTTTGCCCGCTCAATGGCCCACTTCAAAAACTTTGCGCCCAGTCCCTGTCCTCGATGATCCGAATGAATTCGAACACCTTCGATCAGGCAACGCCAGGAACCGACATAGGTCAGGTAGGGAATAAAGGTCAGCTGCAGCATGCCGACCACCTCACCGTCACTTTCGACAACGGTTAGCTCGTTGTTCGCGTCTCTTTCGATTTCACTGAAAGCATGCAGATACATTTGATTTAGAGGCTGTGAGCTGTCCTCACGCAGTGCTCCCAATTCATCGTCCGACAACATTGACACCAGGTCTGCAATATCTGCTAGCAATGCTTTGCGGAAAACTAACTGCATTCGCTTCCCCGCCGTTATTCGTGGGCTATCTGTTTTTCAGTAAATAGATAATCTTTCAACTCCTTGTCGAAGCTCGGATCCTGGCGCCGAATCCACTCGAGAACCATCGCCGCATGTTCCTTTTCCTCGTCACGATTGTGCGCAAGAATTGCTTTTAATTCGCCATCCTTGCAGGCGTCGACTCGTTGGTTGTACCAGTCCACGGCTTCGAGCTCTTCCATCAGTGAAGTTATTGCCCTGTGCATGTCTCTGGTCCTGTCCGTTAGCTCGTCAATGGGTTCGTGATAACCTTCGTTAGCCATGTTTTTCTCCTGAAGTTAGGTCTTTGATAAATAATATTAACGCTAGTGCTTAGCC
>JBATHL010000684.1:0-2563 GCA_049666745.1 Gammaproteobacteria bacterium | reverse complement strand
GTAACGCACCTGGCCGGCCTTGGCATTTTTCACCGCGGTCGCGACATCAGGCGAAACCGTGCCAACCTTGGGGTTTGGCATCAAACCGCGCGGGCCAAGAATCTGGCCCAGCTGGCCAACGATTCCCATCGCATCAGGACTAGCAATGACGACGTCGTAACTCAAATCGCCACCCTTCATCGAATCTGCAAGCTCCTGCATACCGACCACGTCTGCGCCAGCGTCTTTGGCCTTGTCAGCGTTATCACCCTGGGTGAAAACCGCGACGCGCACCTGTTTACCGGTGCCATTGGGCAACACGCTTGAACCCCGTACATTTTGATCCGATTTACGCGAATCGACACCGAGATTTATCGAGGCATCAACCGATTCATCGAACTTCACCCTGCTGCATTCTTTCAACAGGCTCAGGCATTCATCGATCGAGTACTGCTGGGTCTTGTCGATCTTGCTGCGAATCTCGGTCATGCGCTTTGACATTTTAGCCATGCTACACACCCTCCACGTCAAGGCCCATACTACGGGCGCTACCAGCGATGATGCGCACTGCCGCATCCATGTCGTTGGCATTTAAATCCTGCATTTTGGTGGTCGCGATCTCTTCGAGCTGAGCCCGCGTAACCTTTCCTACCTTGTCGGTGTTTGGAGTACCACTGCCTTTGGCTACGCCCGCCGCTTTTCTCAGCAATACTGCTGCCGGGGGAGTTTTAATTTCAAAAGTGAAACTCTTGTCGGAATAAACCGCAATGATCACCGGCAAGGGCATGCCATTCTCGACATCCTGGGTCTGCGCGTTAAACGCCTTGCAGAATTCCATGATATTGAGGCCGTGCTGGCCGAGCGCGGGTCCGACCGGCGGACTCGGGTTGGCAGCGCCCGCGGGCACCTGCAACTTGATGTAGTTCTCTATCTTTTTTGCCACAATGCTATCTCCCGGGTGCAAACGGATGGATCCAGGTCCACCCTCCCCATCGCGAGGTTAAAGCGGCTGCGCTTGCAGATTCTGCGTTGACTCTGCGGCGTTCGCGACGCTTTAAAACTACCTCTATCTTAAAAAATACTTCCGCCTGAGCGAAAGTCCTTAACTACCTAGCCCTTCTCGACCTGGCCGAAGGCTAATTCGACCGGAGTGGAACGACCAAAAATCTGTACAGAAACGAGCATCTTGCTCTTTTCATAGTTGACTTCCTCAACCACACCATTGAAGTCATTAAATGGGCCATCGTTGACACGCACCACCTCGCCAACTTCGAACAATACTTTCGGGCGTGGTCTATCTACCCCTTCCTCGACCCGGTTCAGAATCGCATCCGCTTCTGCCTCGGTAATCGGAGCGGGCTTATCGCTGGTGCCGCCGATAAATCCCAGGACTTTCGGTACCTGCTTGACCATGTGCCAGGTATCACTATCCATTTCCATCTGCACCAGCACATAGCCCGGAAAGAACTTGCGTTCACTCTTACGTCGGCTGCCTTCGCGCATTTCGACAACTTCCTCGGTCGGCACCATGATGCTGCCGAACTTGTCCTTGTGTTCGGACGTCGCGATACGGCTTTCGAGTACCTTCTTTACATAGGACTCGAATCCCGAGTAAGCATGAACCACATACCAGCGTTGATTCGTATTCTCAGTGGCTGCTTTAGCCTCGGCCTCGTCTTCTACCGCGGCAGTTTCAGGCTCGTCTTCAGCTGCTGATGTTTCGACTTCAGCTTCCTCAGCGACCACTGCGACCTCGTCTTCGGCAACAGTTGCTTCAACTTCGTCAGCCATCGCAGCAGCTTCACCCTGGTCTTCGACTAGCGGCGCTTCAGCTTCATTTTCCGCGGCGACAGCTTCGGCCACGTTTTCCGCTACCGGCGTTTCGACTTTTTTCTCTTCCGTCATCAGTTCACTCTGCATTAGGCTAACAGCTTGCTCACGCCCCATCCCAGGAACATATCAAACAGCCACAACATAATTGCGACCAGAACAACCATGAATAATACCGCTATCGTGGTTTGTACCGTCTCCTGGCGCGTCGGCCAGACAACCTTGCGCACCTCGACCCGGGCATCTTTAAAGAAACCGATACTGCGTCGTCCCACATCGCTAGTCGCCGCGATCAGAAAAGCTATTACCGCGACTGCCAACATGCCCAGTACACGGAGTAATTGCGACTCTTCTTCGAAATAATAAAATCCGACCACACCGGCAAGCAGCACCAGCACGGCAGTCATTAATTTAAACGTATCGATCGCCGACGTTGATTGTTCGGTCTTGCTGACCACAAAATACCTCGAATTTCCACAATAATGGCAGGACAGGAGGGAATCGAACCCCCAACCTGCGGTTTTGGAGACCGCTGCTCTGCCAGTTGAGCTACTGTCCTAATCTGCTGACAGGCGCACCCCTGCCATCAAACAAAGGGCGGGGATGGTAGCCCATCTCCCGCCCTGATGCAATGTTAATGTAAAGCTTATTCGATAATCTTGGATACGACGCCGGCACCCACGGTACGACCGCCTTCACGGATCGCAAAACGCAGGCCATCTTCCATCGCAATCGGCGCGATCAGCATCACTTC
>JBATHL010000683.1:0-3033 GCA_049666745.1 Gammaproteobacteria bacterium | reverse complement strand
AATCCGGGTGGCTTCAATGGTTCTTTCCAGGGTGCCGCCGCCACCGGTTTCAATGGTTACATCGACCCCGACACCGTCTGTTTTTTCCAGCACCTGTGCTTCCCAGTCAGGGGTCTGGCGATAGTTGATCAGCTCATCTGCGCCAAGATCTCTGGCCCGTTCTAATTTTGCGTCGCTGGATGAGGTGATGATTGCCCGCGCGCCAACCATTTTTGCAATCTGCAAGCCGATGATTGAAGCGCCACCGGTGCCAAGAAACAGGGCCGTACTTCCTGCTTTCAGGCCGCCTTGCTCAAGCAGACAGTTCCAGGCCGTCAACGCGGCACAAGGCAGCGTCGCTGCTTCTTCAAAGGACATGTGGGCTGGAATATGCACTGTGCCAGCCTCGCTCAACAGTGCTTCTTCGGCGAGCATGCCATCGATGGCGCCGCCCATTGCGCTCGCCATGGCTGCAGCTGATATACGGCCGTCAGACCAGTTCTGGAAGAAACACCCGGCGACCCGATCCCCGGCTTTAAATCCGGTGACGCCGTCACCGATGGCGATCACCTCGCCCGCACCGTCGGAGTTCGGGATTAGCGGATACGCAATGCCACGCGAGACCGGATCTTCGATTGTCGCAAGATCGCGATAATTGATTGACGACGCCCGCACAGCAACCAGAATCTCACCTTTACCCGGTTGCGGCGACCGCCTTTCGTTCAGGGCAAGCGCATCGACGCCACCTGCAGATACAATTTCATAAGCACGCATCATAAATCCACTTTAACCTTCCACCGAAATTAACGCAGAGTATACCTGTTCCTTTCTCGCAATTACCGTGCAGATTGCTTTGCGTTAACAGCTATGCAGCCCCTGAATTATTGATCAACGAGATTAGTCGCGCGACCAGACCTGCGGGTACAGATCCGTTCCGGGACGGTCACCCGGCTTGAGGCCATGCGCCGTCATAATTTCGCTGTGGTCCGGATCCATTCCGCAATCGCGAAACTTGACGCGTACATCGTCGCCTAACCACTTGGTGGTGAAGACTCTTAAATCACGATCGTCGTCCAGTTTACCCGACCCGCCATGCATGATACGGCTATTGAAGGCCACGCAGTCACCCGGTTGCATGTCCCAGCTTACGACTCCGAAGTATTCGGGGTCGGCGTTAATATCGGGAAACGCCGACCCGGCGACGGCGGAGAAATCCACCTGGTCGACCCCCGCTTTGCCATCCGGATTCAGTTTACCGAAGTTGTACTGGTGAAATACTGAATCAAACCGGTGCGAACCCGGTACATAGGCCAGCGCGTTTTCCCGTTTGACCGGCACCAGTGGCATCCACAGTGTGCAGGTGTCATACCCCTCCACCGACCAATAGGGTTCATCCTGATGCCACGGTGTGGTGAACTGGCTGCCGGGAGAACGCACAAATACAGCATCGAAATAGAAATTGACTGCTGCCGAGCCCATCAACCGGCCCGCTATCTGTGCGGCGGGGGAGTCGTAAATGAACTGACGGTACTCGGCAATGCTTTGCCATGCCTGGCTATCGTAAAACATGGTACGTCCCGCGACATCCCGGTCCCAAACCCGAGAGCGGCTCGTAGGAGCGTCACAATTGGCAAGCAGGCCCTGTTTCAGCAGCTCGATCCAGTCCCGGTCAAACATTCGGGGCAGCAGCACAACACCATCTCGATGATAGGATTCGGCCTCAGCGGAGGTAATGATGCGAAGTATGTCAGTGTTCATGATCGAGCCTTTTTGCCTATCTTGATCAATAGTCTAAACAGTCGGTCCTGTGCAAGCAAAGTTGACCATCAACAAGCAACTGAATTAAGTAAATACTTCAACTAATGCCAATCTGGCCGATATGTCACCTTGAAACGGCGTCAGGCCGGATTATACTTTCGATGTACTGATTAAATAGAGATTAATATTTTGGCAGAGCTGCAGTTACTAGTGGATGATGTGGTCATGAAGAGTTTCCCCCTCGACAAAGACACCATTTCGATAGGGCGATCTCCGGATAATGATATTGTTATTGACGAAGAGTCCGTCAGTACCGAGCACGCACGGGTTGATTTGATTCCCAACCAGCTCATGGATGGACTAATAGACATTTTTATCGAGGACCTGGGCAGCACCAACGGAACCTTTGTTAATCATGTGCCGGTGAAGCGTCAACAGTTGCAGAATTTTGATTACATCCGTATCGCGTTTACGGACTTCAAACTGGTTGCCGACAAGAAAGCTAAACTCGCAAAAACCACTGTCATTCTTCCCGACAAGTAATCATGGCGGGTATCTTGCGCTGACCGTCGATCGTCCTACCGTTACTGTTTATCAAGCGTACTGTCAGCCTTGTCCTTTAAGCGGCCAACCCGGTAAGAATCAACAATCCCAAGCAGCCAGCAGATGAGCAATAAGTAAGTGGCGAAATCGGTCAGTTGAGTGCTACCGGCTGCGACCTGCTTCGATACCGCTTCGGTTATCCTGGCTATATCCAGCGGAATTTCGCCACTTTGAATTTTTAAGCTGATTTCCTGGGCCTTTTCCAGGGCAGTAGACAGTAGCGCCCAGATACACAGAATAGAAACACCCGCCAACAGGCTGCCGTGAACAGGCTTTTTCAACAGAAAATGACCGCTCCCGGGAAATACGAAAGCTGAAAACAACGCGGCTTTCAGTGATTGACTCATACGGTACACTCAGGTTTTATATTGCCGACCGGAACACCATAATCCGGTTACAGTCGGGGCGATACAATTTATCCGCCAAGCAGAAAGCATGTCAGTATCAATGTATAGAAATGTTAAAATTTGTCGACGAAACAAGCTGGAGGTTGTTAATCCCTTAAGCTTGCGGGCATCGAATCTAGTGAGCTACATGTTATGAAACTTATCAGTCGATTACTGAAGTCGTGTATAACCGTATTCCTGATTGTCGTGGTGGCGGGTTGTGCAGTAGTCAATCACTCGAAGTCAGGTACGACGACGACCATCATTCTTACCCGTCATGCCGATCGAGACCCTCTCGCTACAGAAC
>JBATHL010000682.1:0-21802 GCA_049666745.1 Gammaproteobacteria bacterium | reverse complement strand
GATGAGCGTTGCCCGGGATCTCGGTAATCTGCCGGGTAACGTCTGTACGCCGAGCTATATCGCAAAACAGGCCAGGTTGTTGGCGAGGGGAGAAAAACGACTGCGGGTTAACGTGCTCGACGAAGCTGACATGAAACGGCTCAAAATGGGTTCGCTGCTTTCGGTCAGTGCGGGTAGCCGACAACCGGCGAAGCTGATCTCGCTGGAGTACCGGGGCGCCGCGGCCAAACAACAGCCGATCGTGCTGGTGGGCAAAGGCGTCACTTTTGATACCGGTGGAATCTCGCTCAAGCCAGGTGCCGCGATGGATGAAATGAAATTCGACATGTGCGGAGCAGCCTCGGTCGTCGGCACGATAAAAGCGGTCAGCCAGATGCAACTGCCGATTAATGTCGTCGGTATTATCCCGACGACGGAAAACATGCCCGATGGGCTTGCCACCAAGCCGGGTGATATTGTCACCAGCATGTCGGGACAAACCATCGAAATCCTGAACACCGACGCCGAGGGTCGATTGATTCTTTGTGATGCCCTGACCTACGCGGCAAAATTCAAACCCCGCTGCGTGATCGATATTGCCACCCTGACCGGGGCCTGCATAGTTGCGCTCGGCAAGATCCCCTCCGCGGTACTGGGTAACAACCGTGCACTGATCAACGATTTGCTTAAGTCCGGACAGCAAAGCGAGGATAAAATCTGGGAATTGCCGCTGTGGGACGAGTACCAGGATCAGCTTAAAAGTAATTTCGCCGATATGGCTAATATCGGCGGACGCGATGCTGGTACCATAACCGCCGCCTGCTTTCTGGCACGTTTTACCAGGGATTACAAATGGGCCCACCTGGATATCGCCGGCACCGCCTGGAAATCAGGTGATGATAAGGGTGCTACCGGTCGTCCCGTGCCCCTGCTCACGCAGTACATACTGAATCAGGTCGATAAATGACAAAAATTGATTTTTACCAGTTAAATCCACAACGCCATCGTTACGACCAGGTGGTTTGCCAGTTATGCCAGAAAGCCTATGACAGTAAGCAGTTCACCCTGCTACTGACTCAGAACCCGCAGCAAAGTCAGCACCTGGATCAAAAGCTGTGGACTTATTCCGAAGACAGTTTTCTACCCCACGACAATGAAGAGCCCGAGGGTCTTGTTACCCCGATTCTGATTCACGATAACCCCGATCCGAAGGGCAATCGGCAGTTATTAATCAATTTATCCAACTCTGTGCCAGTCTATTTCGCCCAGTTTGAGCGTGTCATCGAACTGGTCACCGATGATAACAAGTCGCAGGCGCGTGAACATTACAGTTACTACAAGGAACGTGGTTATCCACTTAACCACCTTAACCTGTGAGCGAGCAAAGCGACATTCCGGTGCTGACCGACCTGATCGAAAAGGGTATGGAAATTACTCTGTCCGATCTGGGCCTCGATGACGATCTGGATGTCAAGGCCGACGATGCACGTATAGACGATCTGGAGATCAAGACCGACGATGATAATATTGACGATATCGTGATCGATGAGACTGCACCCGATCTCGGCGCAATCGATCCATTCGAGAATAACCCGGCACTTGAATATGCCATCTACCGTATTCTCGAAGAACACATGGAACTCGCCTGGCAGGAAATCAAGCTCGCCGTCCAGCGCGATCTCAACAAGCCCTGATCCTGGAGCTGTATTCCCACATCGGCAGGCATCCCGTCAATTCACAGCAATGGGAAAACCCCATCCAGACAGATCCGGGGTAGATAGCGCCAAACCGCTTCTGCGGCCGGGTGTCATCCCCGTTGCCAGCTTTGACAGGAATCGAATTTACCGAACTTAAAGCCAGCTGAGCCGGGAATAGAAACAGTGCATTTTTGAAAGGGGGCAAGGTATAATCGCGGCCTTTCGATTTACGCCGCTTTGTTGATGGAAAAAACCTACGACCCACATTCGATTGAAGAAACCTGGTACCAACGCTGGGAAGATGCAGGCTATTTCGCTGCCCATGGCGACGGTGATCCCTATTGTATCGTGATCCCGCCACCGAACGTGACCGGCAGCCTGCACATGGGCCATGCATTCCAGGACACCATCATGGATACGCTGATCCGTTATCATCGGATGAAGGGCGATAACACTCTGTGGCAACCAGGTACCGACCATGCGGGCATTGCCACGCAAATGGTGGTCGAAAGACAGTTAAGCAAGGAAGACAAGACCCGCCATGATTTGGGCCGCGACGCATTTACCGAACGGGTGTGGCAATGGAAACACGAGTCCGGTGGCACGATAACCCGGCAATTGCGCCGCATGGGCGCCTCGCCCGACTGGGCGCGTGAAAGATTTACCATGGATGAAGGCTTGTCCGCCGCGGTACAGGAAGTTTTTATCAAGCTTTACGAAGAAGACCTGATTTACCGTGGCAAGCGACTGGTCAACTGGGACCCGGTACTGCATACCGCGATTTCCGACCTCGAAGTCATCAACGAAGAAGAAAAGGGGTATCTTTATCACGTCCGCTACCCCCTGGTCGACGGACCCGTCAACGGTGTCACCCATCTTGAAATTGCCACCACCCGACCTGAAACAATTCTCGCCGATGGAGCCCTGGCGGTTAGCCCGCAGGATGATCGCTACCGGGATTTTGTAGGCCAGCAGGTACAGGTACCACTGACCACCCGGGTTATCCCCGTTATTACCGACGACTACGTCGATCCCGAGTTCGGCACCGGTTGCGTCAAGATCACCCCGGCTCATGACTTCAACGATTATGAAGTCGGCCAACGCCATGAAATGGAAGTTATCAATCTGTTTACCCCCGATGCGGTGATGAATGAAAACGCACCGCCGGCCTACCAGGGTATGGATCGTTTCGTTGCGCGCGATAAAATCGTCGAGGATCTCGACGCCGGGGAACTATTGGTCAAGGCCGAAGATCATGTTTATAAGCGTCCCTACGGCGATCGTTCCGGCGTGGTCATCGAGCCCTATCTCACCGATCAATGGTTTGTGCGCGCCGAACCGTTGGCGAAACCTCCGATCGAAGCCGTTAAAAACGGCCGTATTCGTTTCATCCCCGAGAACTGGAGCAAGACTTATTACAACTGGATGGAAGATATTCAGGACTGGTGTATATCGCGTCAAATCTGGTGGGGGCACCGCATTCCGGCCTGGTATGACAATTACGGTAATATCTATGTCGCCTCCAGTATCGAAGCAGTACGCAGCAAGTATGGTCTCGCCGAAGATATCGAACTAACCCAGGACGAAGATGTCCTCGACACCTGGTTTTCGTCCGCGCTGTGGCCCTTCAGCACCCTCGGCTGGCCCGAGCGCAACGACCCGGCACTGAAAACTTTTTACCCGACCAGCGTGCTGGTGACTGGTTTCGACATCATATTCTTCTGGGTCGCGCGCATGATCATGTTCGGACTGAAGTTTATGGACGAAGTCCCTTTCAAGGAAGTCTATATCCATGGCCTGGTGCGTGACGCCGAAGGCAACAAGATGTCCAAATCCAAGGGCAACGTTCTCGATCCACTGGATTTGATCGATGGCATTACGCTTGATGATCTCCTGCAAAAACGCACCCTGGGACTGATGCAGCCGGAGATGGCACCGCGTATCGAAGCTACCACCAGGAAGCATTTCCCTGATGGTATCCCTGCCTACGGCACCGATGCGTTGCGTTTTACTTTTACCGCACTGGCCACAACCGGGCGCGATATACGTTTCGACATGGGGCGCATCGAAGGCTACCGCAACTTCTGTAACAAATTGTGGAATGCGACGCGTTACGTCCTGCAAAACACCGCTGGTGAGGACTGCACCGCCGGCAGTCCTACGCTGGCCGATCGCTGGATTATCGCACGCTTGCAGCAGGTCAGTCAGGATGTTGGCACGCACATCGAAAACTATCGCTTCGACCTGGTAACACGTGACCTGTACGAATTTGTCTGGAACGACTACTGCGACTGGTACATCGAATTGTCCAAGCCCGTGCTTTACTCGGATAACTACCCTGAAGCGTCGAAGAAAGCCGCCCGGCACACACTGATTACGGTACTCGAATCGATCCTGCGCCTGCTCCACCCGATAATGCCCTACATTACCGAAGAACTCTGGCAGCGAGTCGCACCGCTGGCCTGGATCGAAGGCGATACCATTATGCGACGCAGCTATCCGCAGGCTGACCCTGGCCTGATCGATGCTGCAGCCCTGACGGAACTCGAATGGGTGAAGGCTTTTATCATGGGGGTGAGGCAGATTCGCTCGGAAATGGATATCAAGCCAGGTAAACCTCTGCCGGTTATCTGCGACAAAGGTGATGAACTTGATCAGCAACGCATCACGGCTAATCGTGCACTGCTCGAGTCACTGGCCAAACTTGAATCGATCACCTGGCTGGATGAAGGCAGCAAGGCACCGGAATCCGCCATCTCCCTGGTTGGCGATATGCAGTTGTTAATCCCGCTGGCCGGGCTGATCGATAAACAGGCTGAACTTGCACGCCTGCAAAAGAACATCGATAAACTCGAGCAGGACGCGCAGCGTATCAGGACAAAGTTATCGAATGAAAACTTTGTCTCGAGAGCGCCTGAAAACGTGGTCGCTAAGGAAAGAGAAAAACTCGCCGAAATCGAATCCGCACTGGGCAGTTTGCGTGGGCAGGCGGAACGTATTACGACTATCTAGCGATGAAATTCTTGTGAACTTTATGCGTATCCCCGGTTCAAATGCAGCTACAAACGCAAATAATAATCCGGGGGATTCAGAGTATGGGGTTAATAGATAGACTAGACGCACCGGCGCGGACGATAAGCAACTCCTTATCAATGTTACAGTCGCCATTCCTGTTGTTTATTCGAGTTTATGTCGCCTGGGTATTTCTAAAATCGGGTATGCATAAAATTGGCGACTGGGAAACCACGCTGGTCCTGTTCGAATATGAGTACCAGGTTCCATTACTGAACTTTGAACTTGCTGCCTACCTGGCCACGTTTGGCGAACTCGTATTCCCGGTATTTTTAATCGCTGGTCTGGGCACCCGCTTAATCGCAATTGCGCTTACCCTGGTCAACATTATCGCCGTGGTATCTTACTATGCAACACTAGCGAAAGGTGCCGGCCTGGTATGGCACTACCTGTGGGGTTCGATGCTGCTGACCAATGTTATCTACGGTGGCGGTTTTTTCTCGATAGATCAGTGGCTAAAAGCAAAATTCGGTAACAGCTGATTTGTTTTCAGAACACGGGAACTCCGGGATTCGAGCGACATCAGGTTTCAAACCACCAGATAAGGCTTCAAGCGTCTGAGCACCGATGGATATGCGGCGTACCATTGCTGGTAACGTCGATTCCAGACCCGGGTAATTTTCTTGCGGGCAAGTATGCGGCTATAACTGGCTAGCGGAATGAAATGGTTGTGACCGATGCCATCAATCACGACCAGGCGAAACTCGTCGAAGCTCAGTCGTTTGACCAGAATATTGGTTGGATTCAAATCGTGAAACACTATCCATTGCTGGTAAAAATCCTGTTTCAGGCTTTCTATCTCGTCAACCACCCATGCGTTGAAACGCCGGTCATTTTGCGCAAGGTAATGATCCAGCGATTTTGACACCCGGCCATCGTCATCCAGCACCAGGTCAAAGATCGCTCCCTTGCCGAGGTTAGTATCTATCCGTCCATGAAATTTAGTCAGATAGCGGAAGTCCGCGTTACGCCTGCGCAAGTCCGAATAATAATTTATTTCACGCCAGAACCGTCCCGACCGACATTCAGGATGTAAAACCTTGATGCAGAGCTGCGCTTCGCCTGGATGTCTAAAACACTTGCGGTCAGTGCCTTCGGCAACAAACTGTTGCGTGGAAAGTGAAACTTTATCGCTCATGTAAGAAGCGTTAGCGAAGCAGATGGTAGAGCCGGATTCATCCTTGAATCGGGCTCCGGGCAAGAGGAATTGCCGTTTAATCCGCCTGGCGCCGCAGGAAGGCAGGAATTTCGAGATATTCCATACTCTCCTTGTCTTCAGGCACTTCGAGACTATCGCCAACTATCTTCTTACGAATCGCAGTTGGCCGATCCAGCTTCTTGTAATCGACCTCACCATTACTTTCAGGTTGAATTGCACTTAGCGGAACATCCGCAACCAGTTTTTCTGTGCCAAGCCCGGTGGCCACCATAGTTACTCGCAATTCACCGTCGGTCATGTTCGAATCGATTACGGTTCCCACCACCACATTCGCATCGGCCGAGGCGAGTTCGGTAATCGCAGTACCGACATCGTCAAGTTCTCCGATTGCGAGATCCAGACCAGCAGTGACATTGACCAGGATGCCCTGGGCACCGGAAATGTTGATGTCTTCGAGCAGCGGCGAGGAGATAGCCGCCAGCGCAGCTTCCTTGGCACGGTTATCACCCGTGGCCGAGCCTGTGCCCATCATCGCCATACCCATTTCGGACATAACCGTACGCACATCGGCAAAATCGACATTGATCAGACCGGGACAGGTTATCAGTTCGGCAATACCCTGCACCGCACCGCGCAACACGTCATTCGCCTTTTCAAACACTTCCAGCAACGAAGTCTCCTTACCCAGTACCGGCATTAACTTGTCATTCGGAATGGTAATCAATGAATCGACCACACCGGACATTTCCTTGATTCCCATTTCGGCCTGTGACATACGCTTGGTGCGCTCAAAGGCGAACGGCTTGGTAACTACAGCAACCGTAAGAATGCCCATTTCCTTGGCGATCTGGGCGATTACAGGCGCCGCGCCAGTACCCGTACCACCACCCATGCCAGCGGTAACGAAGAGCATGTTAGAGCCCTCGATTGCTTCCTGGATGCGCTCACGATCTTCCAGGGCCGCCTGCCTGCCGATACCCGGATCGGCACCGGCACCTAGCCCCTTGGTAATACTGGAACCAATTTGCATGGTGGTTCGCATTTCCATCTTCTTGAGCGCCTGTACATCAGTGTTGACGCAAATGTATTCGACGCCTTCGATACCCGCCGAAACCATGTGCTGAACGGCATTGCCGCCGCCACCACCGACACCAATGACCTTTATTACCGGGTCTTTGGAGTGTGAATCCATCAGTTCAAACATTTTTTTGTCCTCTTGCGTTATTTAAAAATTACCCTGAAACCAGCTTTTCATTCTTGCCAAAAGGCCGGCCTCGTTTTTGTCGTCCAGTTTGTAACCGGACAAGCCAGATTGCTGCCTGTTTCCAAACAACAGCAATCCAACACCTGTTGCATGTATCGGATTTCTCACCACGTCGACCAGTCCCGATACATACTGCGGATAGCCCAGGCGAACCGGCATGTGGAAAATCTCTTCCGCCAGTTCGATGGCACCTTCCATTTTTGAGCTGCCCCCGGTAAGCACGACACCGGCGGCGCATATTTCTTCGAACCCGCTGCGGCGTAACTCCGCCTGCACCAGGCTTAATAGTTCTTCATATCGCGGCTCCACCACCTCGGCCAGGGTTTGTCGGGCCAGGCGCCTGGGCTCGCGATCACCCACACTGGGCACTTCGATGGTTTCGGTATCCGTTGCCAGTTGACGCAAGGCACAGGCATACTTGACCTTTAAATCATCGGCATACTGGGTCGGGGTGCGCAGCGCCACCGCGATATCATTGGTGACCTGGTCACCGGCGATCGGGATTACCGCGGTGTGGCGAATCGCACCATCCGAGAACACCGCGATATCGGTGGTGCCGCCGCCAATATCGACCAGGCATACACCCAGTTCCTTTTCATCGTCGGTCAACACCGCGCTTGCCGAAGCCAGTTGCTCGAGGATTACATCATCGACATCCAGGCCACAGCGACGCACACATTTGATGATATTTTGCGCCGCACTCAATGCACCGGTAACCAGATGGACCTTGGCCTCAAGCCGCACCCCCGACATGCTGATAGGATCGCGAATTCCTTCCGAGGCATCGATGACAAATTCCTGTGGCAGGACATGCAAAATGCGTTGATCAGCCGGAATGGCTACCGCCTTGGCAGCCTCTATAACGCGCGCCACATCGGCAGCAGTCACTTCCTTTTCCTTGATCGCAACGATGCCGTGTGAATTGATGCTGCGAATATGACTACCCGCGATACCGGCATAAACCGAACGAATCTGGCAGCCGGCCATTAATTCCGCTTCTTCAACCGCCCGTTGAATCGACTGCACGGTAGATTCAATATTGACTACGACTCCTTTCTTCAGACCTCGCGATGGCTGGGTGCCGATACCAATAATTTCGATATCACCTTCGACCGTGACTTCGCCGACGATGGCGACCACCTTGGAGGTGCCTATATCGAGGCCTACGATGAGGTTTGCCGATGCCTTTTTAGACATTACTGTTACTCCAGATTGATGCTTTGTCGTTAGCTTGCAAGGCTTCTTTTTTCCAGGCCACAGCGAAACCATTGCTGTAACGTAAATCCAGGCGCTGGATTTGTTCGCGCCGGGGTAGAATCTGTTGCTGATAAATATTCACCAGGCGGTCGATTTTATGATCGATGTTTCCTCTACCCAGTTTGATTTGCAGACCATTAATCAACCCGATATCGAGTGCCCCACGGCTATCTGCATGCAATGCGACCAAACGTTCATCGACACTATTGAATCGCGCCTCCAGTCGGTAGAACTGCTGGAGCACCCAGGCCGGCTGGTGATTGGCTGCGTGGACAACAGGCAGGTGGCTGAACGACCCGGTATCAGCCGGGTAGACCTTGGCTGAATCACTTAGCAAATGCTCATCATCCCAACGCGCAACCGGTTTCTTTTCTTTAATCATAACTTTCAATTTATCGGGCCAGATACGGCGTACTGAAACTGAATCGGTCCACGAATTGGCGTACAGTGTTTGTTGCAACTCGTGTATATCGAGCGAAAAAAAGCCGTGCCCAATGTACTGATGGAGCGCTTTTGCTACAGCCTGCTGATCCAGATTCTCAAAGGTTCCAGACAATTGAATCGTGCGTATCGGCAATAATTGTTCTGCCCGGTCAAGATAGAAACCACCCAGCAGTATCGGTAGTAACAGGAAAATCCAGTTGTATGACTTGCGCCACTGAAACGAACCTGACTGCACTGCCGGCTGCTTGCGTTTTGCCTGCTTACTCTGCTTACGGAACTTAAACATTTCAGTCACCTCCTGCGAGCGTTGCTGCGAGTATCTTCAGAACCAGGTCGGGCATTTCCAGGCCGGCTGCCCGGGCCGCCATCGGGATCAGGCTATGATCCGTCATTCCAGGAACTGTATTAATCTCGATCACCCAGGGGCGCTGCTGCTGGTCCAGCATGAAATCAACCCTGCCCCAGGCGCTAACGCCGGTGGCAAGAATCGTCTCCAGGACGATCTCATTGATCTCCGCGACCTTGCTTTCACCGAGCCCGCTGGGACAGGTGTAAACCGTATCGTCTGCCAGGTACTTGGCCTCGTAGTCATAAAATTCACGCGGAGTTTCGAGCTTGATCAACGGTAAAACTTCACCACAGATGAAGCCGGCAGTGTATTCGCTACCGTCGACAAATTTTTCGGCAAATGCGGCCCCGTAACGACTAGCCGCTTGCCAGGCCGGAATCAGTTCGCTGGCCTGGTAAACCGGTGTCATGCCTATGCTCGAGCCTTCCGCCACCGGTTTAACGAATACCGGCAAACCGAATTCGGCCAGTAAGCGCTCGCAGTCGGATTCACTACGCAATTCGAAGAAATCCGGCGTCGGAATTCCACTGCAGCGAATAACTTTCTTGGTTAGAATCTTGTCCATCGTCAGGGCTGCTGCACATACCCCGCTACCGGTGCTCGGGATACCGAGAAAATCGAGAACCGCTCGAATCGTGCCATCTTCACCGCCGCGGCCATGCAGCACATTAAATACGCGGTCGACCTTGAGCTCGCCGAGTTGATGAAAGGCGCAGGCCTGCAAATCAACCGGAATCGCGTCAACGCCGGCATCGAGCAAAGCCTGGTATACGGCATTGCCACTGTTAAGCGAAACTTCGCGTTCCGCAGAATCGCCACCCATTAAAACCGCTACCCTGCCGCATTTCGCGGCTGCATCGGCGGCTGGTTTTTGTAACAACAGGCTCACAGGGCTTCCCCCACGATTCGCACTTCAGATTCGAGGTAGACATCAAACTTTGCCTTTACGCTGGCACGGATATGTTCGATCAGGGCCTCAACATCGCACGAGGTGGTAGCTGCACTACTGATAATGAAATTCGCGTGCTTGTCCGAGACGCAGGCTGTGCCAAGGCAATATCCCTTGAGGCCAACTGCTTCGATTAATTGCGCGGCATGTTTGCCGGGCGGATTCTTAAACACCGAACCACAGGATGGCTGGCCTATGGGCTGGGTTGCATTACGTTGCTGGATCAATTGCCTGATATTGGAGTCTTCACCCGCTGCGCGTTGATTGAAGCGGAACAAGGCAGCGGCAAACCATTCTGGTCGCGGCAACCTGACGCGACGATAGCTAACCTCGAATTCAGCCGCATTACGTTCGACCAGGAGACCGCGTCGGTCGAGCATGAACAGCTGCTCTACAGCGGTCCAGGTTTCACCACCGAATGCACCTGCGTTCATCGCCAGGGCTCCACCTATGGTGCCCGGAATTCCGGCAAAGAAATCGGCGCCGGCGAGTCCCTGTTTTTGGCAGAACCTGGCCAGCTTAGAGCAACTGACGCCGGATTCGGCATACAGGCTTCCATCCGGATTCAGGTGTATTTCGTTTAGTGCGTTAAGTGGTGCGATCACCTGGCCACGGAAACCGCCATCGCGCACCAGCATATTGCTGCCAAGACCCACCCACAGAATATCGACCCCGGTTTCCAGGTTGGCGAGAAAGTTTTGCAGATCCTGTAAATCGGCCGGCACGTAATAACTATCGGCAGGCCCGCCCAGGCGCCAACTGGTATGTTTTGACATGGGTTCGTCAAACATCAGTTTGCCTTTTATGGACTGCCTGCTAGCCACGCTCATTTCCCCTTCCCTGTCGGCTGATGCTGCGTCAGGAATTCTGCCGACCAGGCACCAATACTGCCAGCCCCCAGGGTGACAAAGATGTCACCATCCTGGAGAACAGTTTCAACTACTTCGTTGAGTCCTTGCAGATCCTCGACAAACACCGGGTCGACCTTGCCACGACCACGAATCGAGCGTGCCAGGGCGCGTCCGTCGGCATCCTTGATATGACTTTCACCCGCTGGATAGACGTCGAGTAGAATTAACTGATCAACATCGGATAACACCTGGGTGAAGTCTTCGAACAAATCCCGGGTTCGCGTGTATCGGTGTGGCTGGAACAAAACGGCCAGGCGTTTGTCTGGCCAGGCGGCACGAATACCCGCCAGCGAAGCAGCAATCTCATTGGGATGATGCGCGTAATCATCGATGTGCATGATTTTGCCATTGGCCACCACCAGGCCTTCACTGATCTGACAACGTCGACCAATGCCGGAGAACTCCGACAAGGCCTGTCCAATCGCGTCACCAGAAACACCCAGCTCCCAGGCGATACTGATCGCCGCGGTAGCGTTTAAGACATTGTGTTTGCCAGTTAGATTCAGCTCGATATCCAGTATTCCGGGGGAGTCAGGCAGCTGCACCTTGAAACGGGTTTTGGCGCCCCGGGCAACAATTTCACTAATTCGAACATCGGCGTCCTCGGCCTCGCCATAAGTCAGTAGCGGGCGCGCCACCTGGCTAATGATTTCACGCACCACCGGATCATCGATACAAAGTACGGCCAGCCCGTAGAAGGGCAAATGATGCAGAAACTCTATAAAAGCCTGCTTGAGTCGCTCAAAGTCACCTTCATAAGTCGACAGATGGTCATTATCGATATTGGTAACAATCGCCATCATAGGTTGCAGATAGAGAAACGACGCGTCGCTTTCATCTGCTTCAGCCACCAGGTAATCGCCAAGGCCAAGCCCGGCATGCCGGCCGGAACTGATCAGCTTGCCGCCAATCACGTAAGTCGGATCGATATCACCCTGCGCCAGCACGCTCGCAACCAGACTGGTTGTGGTGGTCTTGCCATGGGTTCCGGCAACCGCTATGCCGCGCCTGAAACGCATCAACTCGGCCAGCATTTCGGCACGCCTGACGACTGGAATACGCAACTCCCTGGCGGTCTCGACTTCAGGATTGTCGGCCTCAATCGCAGTGGAAACGACTACCACATGGGCGTCGACGACGTTCTCGCTACGGTGACCTATGGCGATATCGATGCCGAGATCACGTAAATGCCTGACCATGGCATTTTCGGCAAGATCAGAACCAGTTATATGGTAATTCAGATTATGGAATACTTCGGCAATACCACTCATGCCGGCGCCGCCGATACCGGTAAAATGAATGTTGCGAATACGCCGCATGAAGTGTTTTGAAGTCACTGTCATGACATCGCTCCGGCCAATATCCCGGCTGCCAACCGTTCGGACGCCGCCGCCTGAAATTTGGCCCGGGCATTGACTGCCATTTCCACCAGTGCATCCCGATTCTGCTGAAAAAACTTCAGCTTTAACGCCAGGCCTTCGGCACTCAATTCAGCTTCGTTGAGAATCTGGGCCGCGTTACTCTGTTCCAGGAAACGAGCGTTGTGGTACTGATGGTTATCTACCGCGTAGGGAAACGGGATCAGTAGCGACGCCAGTCCGACCGCAGTTAATTCCGCAATCGTAAGCGCCCCGGCCCGGCACACCACCAGATCGGCCCAGGCATAAGCCTGTTGCATGTCATCGATAAAACTGACTATCTCGGCATCGACGCCGGCCTGTCGATAGTTTTGCTGACAGACCTGCAAATGTTTATCACCACACTGATGCTTGATCACGGGTCGTTGATCACGATCGAGACAGGCAGTGGCCTGCGGTACAATGCTATTCAATGCGGCCGCGCCGAGACTACCACCGATGACCAGCAACCGCAGCGGTGCCTCGATTCTGGATTGCAGGCGCGTGTCCGGTGGCTCGACATCGGCGAGACTGGCGCGCACCGGGTTGCCGATACATTCGCTACGTGGCAGTGAGGTGGCGGCATCCGGAAAGGCGGTATAGCTGCGCACAGCGAATCGACTCAGTATTCGATTGGTTAGCCCGACAATAGAATTCTGCTCATGCAGGAACAGCGGAATACGAAGCAGCCAGGCCATCAAACCGCCGGGGCCCGAAACAAATCCACCCATACCTAATACTGCCTTGGGACGAAGTCGACGCAACAGCCGCAGGGCTTGCCAGCAGGCACGTAACAACCGAAATGGCGCCATTATCAGAGTTATTGCCCCCTTGCCGCGTAAACCCTGCACGCTAAGCCATTCAATTGCAAAATCTGCAGCGGGTACGACGCGCGCCTCGATACCGGTACGCGTTCCCAGCCAGACAATATTTTCGCCACGCTGACGCAGGCATTCAGCCACAGCCAGAGCCGGGAACACATGTCCCCCGGTACCACCCGCCATGACCAGAATAGGTTTTTGCAAGCCCCGGCTCATGCGCGCACCGCCGCTCGTTTACGCGCAACCCGGGCACTGTCGCCAGACTGGCATTCATAGTAAACCCGCAGTACCAGCCCCACCGCAAATGACATGCTGAGAATGGAATTACCACCGTAGCTTATAAAAGGCAGGGTCAAACCCTTGGTGGACAAAGCCCCCATGTTGACGCCGATATTGATCACCGCCTGCAGCGTAATCAACAAGCCAACGCCGTAAGCAAGGTAAGCCCCAAAAGCCTGTTGTTTTTGCAAGGCCAGTTTGGCGATGCCGAAACAACGCCAGGCGAATAGTGCAAACAGGCTGATCAACACGACCTGTCCAACAAAACCCATCTCTTCGGCAAAGATGGCAAACATGAAATCGGTGTGCGCTTCGGGCAGGTAAAACAGTTTCTGGATACTGCCCCCGAGACCGGAACCAAACCAGCCCCCGCTGCCAATCGCGATTAATGATTGCGTCAATTGAAAGCCACTGTTGAAGGGATCAGCCCATGGATCGATGAACGAGGTAATGCGCGCAAGTCGGTAAGGCGAAGAAACCGCCAGCAATCCCATGATACAAAGTGTACCGGTCACGAACAGGAGGAATTGCCCGAAACGGACACCACCGAGAAACATCAATCCAAGCCCGGTCATCAGCAACACCGTGGCGGCACCGAAATCAGGTTCCAGTACCAGCAGGCCACTGGCCATCGCGAGTATTAACATCGGCTTGATAAAACCCATGGTATTGGTTTGTACTTCGTCGCTGCGACGAATCAGGTAACCGCTCAGGTAGATAATCAGGAACAGCTTGGCGATCTCTGAAACCTGGAAAGTGAACAAACCAAAATTTAACCAGCGCGTGCTGCCGTTCACGGTATGACCCACACCGGGAATCAATACTAAAGCGAGCAGGAAGATCGAACCCAGCATTAACAACATGCCATTTTTTTTCCAGAACAGGAGCGGGATTTTGCAGGCAAACCACATCAGCGCGAGACTCAGTAAAATGCGCAGGAACTGACGCTTGGCATAGTAAAACGGATCATGATTTTGCTGATCGGCAATACCGATGGACGCCGAGGCCACCATCACCATGCCGATACAAATCAGTGTCAAGTAAAGCAACAGGATGACACGGTCATATTCCGGCGCCAGCTCAAGGGTCGGCCTGTCGATCTGGTTACCCGTTCTGATTGCCTGACTAGTCACCTGCCAACTCCTTTACACGCCTGGCGAAATCATCACCACGCGCTTCGAATTTCGGGTACATGTCAAAGCTCGCGCAGGCCGGCGCCAGTAACACGCAGTCGCCGTTGCAGGCCTCCTCGTGAGCACGCCGTACTGCTTGTTGCATATCACTGACTATCTCGGTCCGGGTTGCACCCTGCCAGGCTTGTTGCAATCGCGACGCGTCTTCTCCCAGTAATAACGCCAATTTCACCTTTTGCTTTATCGTGGCGAACATAATCGACATATCGGCTCCCTTTGATTGCCCTCCGGCAATCAGGATAACCGGTCGCTCACGGCCTTCGATCGAAGCCTGTGCGGCGCCAACATTGGTAGCCTTTGAATCATTGATCCACTCGACACCATCAATTTCTGCAATCCACTGGCTGCGATGTGGAATACCGGCAAACTGCTTTATTGCAGATACGATTGCCGTTCTCGATATACCGATGCTATGCGCTATCGCCATCGCCGCCAGGCAATTAGCCCAGTTATGTCGTCCACTCACCTTGATTTCGTCAACGCTTAACCAGGGTTCGCCTCGATGAGCGAGCCAGGTGCCGTTATCTTCCATCAGCCTGAAATCGGCATCCGCGTCGGGCTTCAGGCTAAAACTGATATCGCGGGTGTCGTGACGCGTCACTTCGTCATCAAAATTGCTGACACACAGGCTGGCATTGTCATAAATCCGCAACTTGGCCTGGATATACTCGGCGTAACCCGGATAACGATCGAGATGGTCTTCACATAGATTCAACAGCGCCGCAACCCGGGGTTGCAGCGAAGTGGTGGTTTCGAGTTGATAGCTCGACAGTTCCAGCACATAAAAATCGGGGTTCCTTTCAAGCAGGTCGAGCGCGGCAGTACCGAGGTTGCCACCAACCGCTGCCGATTTACCATCGAGATTGATCATTTCACCAACCAGCGTGGTAACCGTGCTTTTACCGTTCGAACCGGTGATCGCGATTACCGGCTTGTCCGCGATGCGTGCAAACAACTCGATATCGCCAACCACGCTCTTGCCCAGATCAGCGGCCTGTTCGATTGCCGCGTCCCGGATCGAAAGTCCCGGACTGACGACCAGCACATCGGCCCAGGCGATCAATTCCGCATCGAGCTGCCGGGTTCGAAAATCAACACTATCGAATTGTGAATTCAGTTTACCCAGAAATGGCGGTACATCGCGCGTGTCCTGAATCCTGCAGCGATATCCATGTTTCAGTAAATAGCAGGCAACCGAATAACCGGTCACTCCGAGACCGACTACCAGGTAATTGACGTCTTGCAGCGCTGTTGATTGTTGATTCACGTTTAACATTACCGAATCTTTAAGCTCGCCAGACCGACTAACACCAGCACCACGGTAATAATCCAGAAGCGCACGATAATGCGTGGTTCCGGCCAACCTTTGAGTTCGTAATGATGATGCAATGGCGCCATACGAAATATACGACGCCCGGTTAGTTTGAACGAAGCTACCTGCATGATTACCGAAACCGTTTCTACTACAAAGATGCCGCCCATGATGAAAAGCACCAGTTCCTGGCGCACGATCACTGCGAGAGTGCCCAGCGCTGCGCCGAGTGCGAGCGCACCGACATCGCCCATAAAAACCTGCGCCGGATAGGTGTTAAACCACAGGAAACCCAGGCCCGCGCCAACCAGCGCGCCACAAAAAACGACCATTTCACCAACTCCAGGTACATAGGGAATGCCGAGATAGTTGGAAAAATTGTAATTTCCGGTCAGGTATGCGAATACACCCAGTGCGCCACCGACCAGTACGGTGGGCAATATCGCCAGCCCGTCGAGCCCGTCGGTCAGGTTAACCGCGTTGCTGCTACCGACGATAACAAAATAAGTCAGCACCACATACAGCCACCCCAGGTCGATCAGGATATTCTTGATAAAAGGAACAATCAGTTGGGTTTCGATAGGAAACTGTGCGGTATTAAATAGCGCCAGGGCCGCGCTTAATCCGATCGCCGATTGCCAGAAGTACTTGGCCTTGGCCGAGAGTCCCTTGGAGTTGCCAAAAACGATCTTCTTATAGTCGTCGATCCAGCCGATCACACCGAAACCTATGGTGACGAACAATATGATCCAGACGAAACGAGACGATAAATCACTCCACAACAGGGTACTGGTAACTATTGCAACCAGGATGAGTGCGCCTCCCATGGTCGGCGTGCCTGCTTTGGAAAAATGGCTTTCAGGACCGTCGTCGCGGACACTCTGGCCGATATTGTAGCTGCTCAGATATCTAATCATGACCGGCCCGACTATCAACGAAATAACTAGCGCAGTAAGCACTCCGAGGATGGTTCGCAGGGTCAGGTACTGGAATACGTTGAAACCACCGTGGAATTGCGTGAGATACTCCGACAGGCTAAACAGCATTGACATCTCCTCCATTGGCGGACTGCAGCAGCATGGCTATCAGTCGCTCCATGCCGGCCGCACGCGAGCCCTTGACCAGCAGATTTACACCCTGATGTATTTGCGCCAGGATGCTTTTCGCCATCTCTTCAATGTCTTCATAGCAATAACCTGCGGTGCCAAATTCTGCACTCGCGATACAGCTCATTTCACCAATACCAAAAAATTTTTCAACGCCATGCGCGGCTGCGGCCCGTGCGGCCTGGCGATGCAGTGCCTCTGCCTCTGCGCCCAGCTCACCCATATCGCCCAGCGCCAGCCAGGGTGAACCCGGTAACGAGCACAGCACCTCGATGCCGGCCTCCAGTGAATCCGGGTTGGCATTGTAGCTATCGTCTATCAAACGGCTGTTAGCGGGGCCAGAGAGGATTTGCAGGCGCCCTTTTACTGCGGAGAATCCAGCCAGGTTATCCACCGCCACGCTGAAATCGATCCCGGCCAGTATCGCCAGGGATACTGCGGCTAACGCATTACGTACATTGTGCTCACCGATAACACCGAGCTCACAGCCACGACTTTGACCCTGATAATTAAATTCAATCTGCAAGCTTTCACCCGTGGCCGACCAGGTGGCTGTTACATCGGCTGCATTATTCAGACCACAACTGAGTTGCGTCTCTGCGGCACAGAGACCATGCCAGTATTGGCTGGCAACTTCATCGGCATTAAACAATGCCCGTTGCTCGACTGCGCAGTAAGCGTAAAGCTCGCCCTTGGCCTCCATAACGCCACGTACATCGCCAAACCCGGCCAGGTGTGCGGCGGCAACATTGTTCACGTAGACGATATCGGGTGCGGCGATTTCGGCGAGCCGGGCGATTTCACCACGATGATTCGCACCCATTTCGATAATGGCGAAATCGTGATCCTGCTCCAGCTCGAACAGTGTCAATGGTACCCCGATATCGTTGTTGAAATTTCCATGCGTGGCGAGACTTGTGGCCTGTCTGACCAGTATCCGGAAAAGCATTTCCTTGACCGTGGTTTTACCGTTACTACCGGTAAGCGCTATCACGCAGGGGTCACAGTGTCGACGCCAGTAATTCGCCAACTGACCCATCGCCTGCTTGCAGTCCGCTACCTCGATCTGTTCAATTTCACTTGGCTGCCGCTGCTCGACCAGGGCTACGGTTGCGCCATTCTGGTAGGCCATATCGACGAAGTTATGGCCATCGAAATTAAGCCCCCTGATAGCAACAAACAATTTCCCCTCACAGGATTTTCGGCTATCTATGGTAACCCCGCAAAAGCTGGCGTCAGACAGGCTGCCTGCGTTATTACCGAGGATTTCGGCCAGCATCTTTAGCGACAGGTTAATCATGGTTCACCTGCAGAATTCGGCGCACCACATGCCGATCACTAAAGGGGCGACGCTCATTACCGATAATTTGTTCCTGTTCGTGCCCTTTTCCAGCGATCACTACCAGGTCTTCGGCCGCTGCCTGTGACAGGGCGTACTCAATAGCCGCCTGACGGTTATGCACCACACAGGCCTGATCTGGATGCTGCATTCCGGCAAGAATTTCACCGACAATTTTCTCTGGGGATTCGTTACGTGGATTGTCGTCGGTAACGATTGCCCGGTCCGCAAGTTCTTCAACCGCGCGACCCATACCGCTACGCTTACCCTGATCCCGATCACCGCCGCAGCCGAACACGCACCACAGCAGCCCCTCGGTATGTTGACGACTCGCACTAAGGCAGGCCCGTAAAGCCTGCTCGGTGTGGGCAAAGTCGATGACCGCTGCCGCGCTACCACGCTCGCCAGTAAATTTTTCCATGCGCCCTGGAATCGGCTTTAAATCCTTTACCGCGAGCTCGATCTGGTTGTAATCAAGCCCCAGGGCCAACAGGGTGGCGATACAGGCGAGCGTATTTTCGGCATTAAAGTTACCGAGTAAAGCGGTTACCGCGGTAATCTCCCCGAGCGGGGTAGAGGCGCGGATGTTCTGCCCGTTGGTGGTCACTTCACTGGCCAGCAGCTTCACCTCGGCAATCGGACCACCATCGGAATCGACCGAGTAACGCATCAATGATTCCGGCTCGACATCCTCGCTTATCTGGCGACCAAAACTATCATCGACATTAACCACCCTGCCGGATAGTTTGAAATCATGGAACAGGCGTGCCTTGGCCGCGGCATAACTCTGTTGATCACCATGATAATCAAGATGATCCCGTCCCAGGTTGGTCAACACCGCGATATCAAAGTCACAGCCGTTGACGCGATACTGTTCCAGCGCATGCGACGACACTTCCATCACCACGTATTCACAGCGTTGTTGCTGGAACTGGTGCAGACGTGATTGCAGGCTTACCGAATCCGGAGTCGTCAGAGTATCCGGGGTCAGGTCGTTACCAATACCATATCCCAGGGTGCCGATACTGGCGCAGGATTTACCGATACGGGTCAAAGCCTGGGTTACGAGATGCGTGACGCTTGACTTTCCATCGGTACCGGTAACTCCGATAATGGTCATCGCCTGTCCGGGATCGCCGAAGAAACGGCTCACGATATGACCGTTGGCGCGATCTAAATGATCGACTCCGATCCAGTGAGTATCGACCTGCTTACGCAACAATGGAATCCGCTGCAGGCTATACTCGTCGGTCGCGTCATAGATTACCGCGATAGCTCCCGCCTTCACCGCATCGATAGCATAATCAATACCATTGGTTTTTATACCGGGCAGCGCAACGAACGCCGAATCCGCGGTAACATTTGCGCTGTTACTGGCGATATCGAAAATCTGGATTTACGGCACCGGATCATGTAGCGCAAAACCCGACAGTAGCTCCGACAGTAATATTCCGGGCATTTTGATTTCTGCCATCATGCCCCCTGATCCTTGTTGCTGGCCAGGGCTGGTAAATCATCAGGCGCAATATCGAGAATACGCAATGCGTTTGAGACGACTTCCTGAAACACCGGGGCTGCGACTACGCCACCATAGTAACCATTTTGCGTGGGCTCATCGATCACCACAGCCATCACCAGGCGCGGGTTGCTGGCAGGTGCGATACCGGCAAAAACTGAAACATAATCATCTTTCTGATAACCACCGGCGATACTTTTTTTAGCGGTTCCAGTCTTCCCGGCGACCTGGTAGCCATCGATCGCCGCCAGTTGGGCAGTGCCTTTCGGTCCGACTACTTCCGCCATCATGTTAATCATTTGCCGTGCGGTGGCAGCCTTCATGACATGGCGTGAAATTTGATTTCTCGGAGCTAACGCCGGTTCTTTACGCAACAGGCTCAGATCTACCATGCGGCCCTGGTTGGCAATCACGGCATAGGCACGCGCGAGTTGCGCGATCGACAATGACATGCCGTAGCCGAATCCTGCGGTCGCATGATCGAGGGGCTGCCATTGGCTATAGTGACGAAAATATCCCGCCGATTCACCTGGAAAAGACACGCCTGACGCTTCACCAAATCCGTAGTCCTTGAAGCTTTCCCACAATTCCTGTTTTTCCAGTGACATGGCGATACGCGAGGCGCCCACGTTACTGGATTTGCGCAGGACCCCGGCCAGATCGAGGATACCGTAATTACGAAAATCCTTGATCGCATGACCGCTTACCATCATGTACCCCGGGGAAGTATCGATTTTGCTACCGCGATGGTAACGACCCCGGTCCATAGCGGCCGCCAGGGTAAAAGGCTTGATCGTCGATCCCGGTTCAAAAACGTCGGTAAGTGCCCGATTACGTTGTTGATCGGCGGACATCGATGCACGCCGATTCGGGTTGTAAGATGGCTGGTTTACGATCGCGAGAATTTCACCATTGCGGGCGTCGAGCAGCACTGCCGAGCCCGCCCTGGCCGCATGAAACTTCATCGCCCTGGCGAGACTTCGATAAGCAATATACTGCAGGCGCATATCGATACTGGTATAAATATCATTACCCGACACGGCGGGTTTCACCTGGGCCAGTTCTTCGACGACTTCACCTCGACGATTACGAATCACACGCCGTTCGCCAGGCTGCGCGCGTAACCAGTCCTGGTACACCAGTTCCAGACCCTCCTGCCCCTGGTCATCGATATCGGTGAATCCAACCAGGTGCGAGACCACTTCGCCAGCTGGATAGTAGCGATTGTACTCGCGCTGCAAATAAACCCCTTCGATTCCAGCAGCAGCCGAACGCGCCAGTTCGGGTTCCAGCTGGCGCTTTAAATACACAAACTCACGGCTGGCACGCTGTTTCAGCATCGCCACCGTATCACGATAGTTGAGGTCCAGTTTTTTGGTTACCTGTCTCAGCGCGTCGAGATTTCCCAGAATTTCAGCCGGGTTGACCCAGACAGAATCTACCGGCGTACTAATTGCCAACGGAGTGCCAAAACGATCCAGGATAGCGCCGCGATAAGCCGGGGTTTCAATGGTGCGTATTTGCCGCTGCACTCCCTGATCGGCGAGAAAGCTATGCTCGACAACCTGCAGATAAAGCGCGCGCGCGACCAGGCCTCCAAGTAGTAATACCAGTACCAGCAATACAAAGTAATGCCGTGTGCGGAAGAACACTGTCGGCGCGTCCTGGCTCGGCATCGTGTCTTTGCGTTTCACTGTAAACGCACCAGCTCAACATTTTCGGGTAAACGCATGTTCAAGTCCTTGCGGGCTCTCGATT
>JBATHL010000681.1:0-10153 GCA_049666745.1 Gammaproteobacteria bacterium | reverse complement strand
GGGCAGATGGCGTCGACCCTGCTTGGCGTGTTGATTACCGCCACCACCTGCCAGTCTGGACTGGGAGATCTCAGTAACCAGCTTAGTACCGGGATAATACGCGGTTACGGCCGCGAACATGAACTTGAAGCCGATCGCCTCGGTGCCGAGTATCTCCACCTGAGTGGTTACGATCCCGAAATCATGCTTGAAGTCATTGGCGTGCTCAAGGATCAGGAGGTTTACGAACAGTCGCTGGCAAAAAAAGAAAATCGAGATCCCAATATTTATCACGGCGTATATTCTACCCATCCGCGTAACGATGACCGTCTCAAGACCGTGGTACGCGCCGCCAAAGATCTTTCCGTACAGACTTATCGCGATAGTGACCAGTCAGGTTATTACGGCAGGATCGACGGTATAGTGTGGGGCCCCAGCATCAAGCAGGGTATCCTCGCCAACAATCTGTTCACCCACCCCGAGCTCGCTTTTTCGCTGCAGTTCCCTGAAACCTGGGCAGTCAACAACTACCCCGAATTTCTGCAGGCCAGAAATCCGCAAAACGGTGCGATTGTCCAGATCGGAGTGATCAACCTTAAAAAGGACGAGTCACTGGACAGTTTGCTAAAGCGAATGAGCAACAATAAAAAGCTCGAGGTCAGCAAGAATAAAAACGGGGTTAGCGCCAGAATCATGGCTAAACCGCGCGATGGCGACGAGCAACCGGCCCGGGTTAGCGCGATCGCACTCGATAAATCCCTGGCCCTCACCCTGATGGGTACCTCGACAGGGGATAAGTTTGCGGCGACCGAAAAGACCCTGCTTGGTATCAATCAGAGTTTTCGTCGGCTCAGCCAGGCGCAAATCGACGCTATCGAGGTGCCTCGACTGCAGATCGTCAGCAGCAAATTCCACAGCTTTGAAACCCTGGCGGAGCAAAGCGCGATCGAGTATGAGGCGGTAGATATCTTGCGTTTGCTCAATCGAGCCTACCCCACCGGCGACATAGCCAAAATCAAAAAACTTAAAACGGTAGCCTTTGATGACTAGACTGTGCCACGGAATATTCTTCGTAGCTGCCCTGTTTAGCTGTCTCGTGACCGCATCTGAACCAGCAGATTCTGCCTGCCGGAAAATCGCCAACAAACTCGCCAGCGTTGATTACCGGGAATGCTCGGTTCTGGGCTTAACGCCGACCGGCCATAACTCGGTTAACGGCTTGCCGTTGCTGATCAAGGAATACCCACCGCTGAAAAAACGCAAGCCACAGGGACGCATACTTCTCGTCGGTGGCACGCATGGAGACGAACTCGCTTCGATCAGTATCGTGTTCAAATGGATGCACACCCTCGAAAAACACCATTCCGGGCTTTTTCACTGGCGTATTAATCCGTTGATGAATCCTGATGGCGCACTGCGACCCGAACAGCGTCGTACTAATGCTAACGGGGTCGACCTGAATCGTAACTTTGCGACACCCGATAGCCATAACGGGGCAGCACTCGCTTACTGGAGGGAGAGAACTTATGAAAACCAACGCCGCTACCCGGGACCCTACCCGCTTAGTGAACCCGAAACTAACTGGTTGTCCGAGGAAATCGACACCTTCAAACCGGATGTCATAATCGCGGTGCATGCGCCCTATTCGCTGGTGGACTACGATGCACCTGATCGCAACAAAGCCCCCCGGCGCATCGGCTATCTGCATAAAAATCTAATGGGTACCTACCCTGGATCGCTTGGCAACTACGCCGGGATTTATCTAGGCGTTCCGGTAGTGACTCTGGAGTTACCACACGCCGGGATCATGCCGACCAATCAGCAGATCAGACACCTGTGGACCGACCTGATTCGCTGGCTGGTACGCAATGTGTAATTCACCGTTTTCCCCTGTCACGTCATTATGACTGTGCCGCTACGACCTGTCCCCTGGACGCGATTTGTGCGATATTTGGCATAATCAATTGCAACCGAGACAATAGCGTGTCCATATACCCCTATACCCGCAAACGGCGCATGCGTCGGAACGAATTTTCCAGGCGCCTGATGCGTGAGCATTGTTTAAGCGCCAGCGATTTAATTTATCCGATGTTCGTCGTCGATGGCGAGCAACAGCGCCAGGCGGTCGAATCGATGCCTGGCATCGAACGCGTCAGTATCGACCTGTTGCTCGAAGAGGCGAACGAAATTTGCCGTCTCGGAATACCGGCGATAGCCCTGTTCCCGGTAGTGGGTGAGTCGGGCAAGAGCGACGGCGCCGATGAAGCATGGAATCCACAAGGCCTGATCCAGCGCGCGGTGCGGGCACTTAAAACGGCTCAGCCCGAACTTGGAGTCATTACCGACGTCGCGCTAGACCCCTACACCAGTCATGGTCAGGATGGGCTGCTGGACGACAGTGGCTATGTCGCCAACGACGCAACTATCGAGGTACTGGTCAAGCAGGCGCTGTCGCATGCGGAGGCCGGGGCCGATGTCGTCGCACCCTCCGACATGATGGATGGCCGTATCGGTGCAATTCGCGAAGCGCTGGAATCAAACGGTCACCTGAACACTCGAATCCTCGCCTACGCGGCCAAGTATGCCTCCAGTTTCTATGGCCCGTTTCGGGATGCCGTGGGATCCGCCGGCAATCTCGCCGGTGGTAACAAATATACTTACCAGATGGATCCGGGCAATAGCAATGAGGCGCTACACGAAGTCGCCCTCGATATCGACGAAGGCGCCGATATGATCATGATCAAACCCGGTCTTCCCTACCTCGACATCGTACGACGGGTCAGCGAAGAGCTGCAGTTCCCGACTTTCGTCTACCAGGTCAGCGGCGAGTACGCGATGCTCAAGGCGGCAGGCCAGAATGGATGGATCGATGAAAAGGCCTGCGCGCTGGAGGCGCTGTTGTCGATAAAACGCGCGGGCGCCAACGGTATTTTGACCTATTATGCAAAATCAGCGGCCGCCTGGTTGCAGGAAGAATAGTGGCCCCAGCCGATCAGGTAGATCGCTATGCGGTGGTTGGCAATCCGGTAGCACACAGCCTGTCACCCCGAATCCACGCCAGTTTTGCCGCGCAAACCGCGCAAAAGATCAGTTACGAGGCCATCGAGATTCCACTCGACTCGTTTACAAATGGAATTCGTGATTTACAGCAAAAGGGGTTTAGCGGCGTCAATGTCACGGTTCCTTTCAAGCGCGAAGCCTGGGAACTTTGCGATCACTTAAGCACGCGGGCACGGGATGCCGGCGCCGTTAATACGCTGAGTTTCCTGGCCGATGGCAGTGTCGCTGGAGACAATACCGACGGCGTGGGCCTGACACGTGACCTGGTGGACAATTTAGGCGTCGCCATCGAGGGGAAGAAAATTCTGCTACTCGGTGCCGGCGGGGCGGTGCGTGGAGTACTCGGCCCAATCCTGGCGCTGTCACCGGATCGCCTCACGATCGCCAATCGGACGCCACAAAAAGCAGTAGCCCTGGCACAGGATTTCGAACAATTTGGTCAAATCCATGCTATAGCATATGAATCCCTCGGATCGGCAAGCTATGACCTGATTATCAACGGTACCGCTGCGGGCCTGAGCAATCAGATCCCGCCGATTACAGACAGCGTGCTGGGCGAAAATTCGGTCTGCTATGACATGATGTACAACATCAGCCAGGCAACCGCGTTCGTCGACTGGGCGCAGTCTCACGCGGTTAAACAGGTCTTCGATGGTCGAGGCATGCTGGTGGAGCAGGCCGCTGCGGCATTTCACGCCTGGCGTGGCATCTATCCCCGTACCGCGGAAATTATAAGATCGCTAGGGCAGTAATGAACCAATTAGTAGACGAAGCCATTCCAGAGCCCGAAGTACTTACCGATGTAAAGTCCGAGCAGATTCGTATTATTTTCGCGTCTACGCCATCTTCGCTGGTCGCGATACTGTTGTGCAGCTTTATCCTGTCCGTGGTGCAATGGGAAGTAATTGATCAAGTCATGATCATCATCTGGTTCGGGTTAACCAACCTGCTCTCCCTGGTTCGATTCTATCTTTATCAACAATTCGTAAAACTGCCGGCAGAAAGTCTCATCGGCGATAGCTGGTACCAGGGCGCAATCAACACCAGTATTGCTTCCGGCATTACCTGGGGCGCCGGGGGATTTCTGTTGTTTGCGGAGCAAAGCCTGGTCCACCAGGTTTTTCTGGCCTTCGTCATTACCGGCATTTGTGCCGCGGCGATCACCACGCTCTCCGCAATCGCCAACGCGGCACGTGGATTCGTGGTTTGCGCGTTAATTCCGGTTGTCATCAAGTTCAACCTGATCAATAGCGACATCAGTCTGGAAATGACGATCATGTCGCTGCTTTTCATGAGCATGCTTTTAATTTCGGCACAACGCCTGAACCGAACTATCTACGAATCACTGGAAGTACGCTTGCAGCGCGAACTGGCCGAGCAAACCATTCGTCGCCAGGCACAGTTTGACGAACTCACCGAGTTGCCCAATCGGCGATTATTCCTCTCCACCCTGCGCCAGGAAATGGCCTCGGCAGACCGGCATCAGCGCTACGGCGCGGTATTTTTCATCGATCTCGATCGCTTCAAATCGGTAAACGATTCGCTGGGTCATGCTGTCGGCGATGAATTGCTGGTAAAGATTGCACAGAAAATAGCCGCGCGCCTGCGCGAAGAAGATACCGTGGCCAGGCTCGGTGGTGATGAATTTGTCGTGTTGTTACCTGAAGTAGGTGATGACCCCGATGCTGCCGGCAGCCACGCATCGACGGTCGCAGATGAAATTCGCAAACTGTTTTTGACGCCTTTCATGATTCAGGGCCACGAAATATATCTGACCATCAGTGTTGGCATCGCATTATTTCCAACCGAAGTATCAGCCGAGGATCTGCTGAAATTCGCCGATGTCGCGATGTACCGCGCAAAGAGCGAGGGACGCGATGGCGTGCGCCTGTTTTCCGCGGAAATGCAGGAAGCGGTCAATCAGCAACGTCTCATCGAGAAAGGGCTGCGCCATGCGCTCGCCAACAATGAATTTGAACTTTACTTTCAGGGCCAGTATGACTGCGCTGATCACCTGGTCGGTGCCGAGACCTTATTGCGCTGGAATCATCCCGATACCGGCGTGGTCGCCCCTGGTAGATTTATCGATATCGCCGAACAAACCGGGTTGATTGTTCCGATTGGTGAATGGGTGTTACGTTCTGCCTGCGAACATCTATCCGGGATTGACGATCACCTGATGCTAGCGGTAAATGTCAGCCCCCGGCAATTCAGCGCCCCTGATTTTGTCGATCACCTGAAACAGATACTGCTCGAGACAGCCGCCAATCCCAGGCAGCTCAAGTTCGAAATTACAGAAAGCCTGGCGATGGCGAACATCGAGCACGCCATCGACACCATGAACCAGCTAAAAAAGCTCGGTATCAGTTTTTCAGTCGACGACTTCGGCACCGGCTACTCGTCGCTCAACTATTTAAATCGACTGCCACTGGATGAACTCAAAATCGATCAATCATTCGTCAGGAACATTTCCACTGCATCAGATCACGCCATCATTGTTGATACCATTATCGCCATGGCACAACAGCTAAACCTGAAAGTCGTTGCCGAAGGAGTCGAATCGAGTGCCGAACTTGACTACCTGAAATCAAGACAGTGCGATTACTTCCAGGGCTATTACTTCGCCCGGCCGGTACCTTTCGCACAGTTTTCCGACCGGGGCTGATAGCAAAAAACCGGGGCGGGCCCGGCCTAATCAGGCACGCATTTTCTCCCCGGCAGGATCGTACAACGCCGCACCGATTATCTTCGCGGCATACATTTCACCGTTGATTTCAACATCAAACGAGGTACCGGCATGCGCGAGATCGCTCGGCACATAACCGAGCGCCATCGATTGCTGCAGGTGATGGGCATAGCCGCCCGAGGTAACATAACCGACGCACTCGCCATCCTTGAGAATCGCTTCATCGTTGGACACATCGATATCATCGGTATCGATCGTCATGGTCACCAGCTTTATCGTCGGCCCGGTGTCACGTTCGTTAACGGCGGCCTGCTTACCGATAAAATCCTTTTCCCAGTTAATAAAAGCATCCATCCCCGACTGTGCCGCGGTGAAATCCGGGCGCAGGTCGAGCGTCCACACCCCCCAGTTTTTTTCCAGGCGCATGCTCATTAAAGCGCGTGCACCGTAATGTCGCAGGCCGAGATCGGCGCCGGCCTCGAGTATCGCCTGGTAGAGCCTGAGCTGATACTCGGGCTGTACGTATATTTCATAACCCAGCTCGCCCGAGAACGACAAACGAGTGAGTAGCGCGGGTACCCCGGCGACGAAAGTTCGACGGATATCACGAAATTTGAGCGCTTCGTTGGACACGTCTTCACGACAAAGCCGCGCCAGTAGTTCGCGTGACTTCGGCCCCGACAGACCGAGGCCATGATAACGACTACTCTCGTTCTGGTATTGCAGGTCATAACCATCGAGATGACTTTCGAACCAGCGGCGATGCATTTCCTGCGCCGCTCCCGAACCGAAGATCATGAATTCCGCTTCGTCAAGGCAGGCGATAGTCAAATCGCCGTAGAGCTTACCCCTGGGTGTCAGCATCGGGCTCAAGCTGATACGACCGGCTTTGGGAACATTGCCCGCCATCACGTAATCAAGGAATTTACGCGCGTCGGGACCCTTGAACGAATGCTTGGCGAAATTTGCAATTTCGACCACGCCGACATTTTCGCGTACGGCCTTGACTTCACGCGCCACGTAATCGTGTGCCCGCGAACGTCGGAAAGTCGGTTCTTCATGCGCATCCTGAGGCCCATCCGCGAACCAGAGTGCGTGTTCGAGCCCAAAACCATCCGCCCAGACCGCGCCCAGCGCGGTCAAACGGTCGTAAAGCGACGTGGTGCGCTGGCCGCGTCCCTTGGGCAGGGTTTCATTGGGGAAGGTCAGGATGAAGCGCCGCTCGTAATTTTCGGTCGACTTGATGGTGCCGTAATCGGGGGAGGCATAATCGCCAAAACGCGCGATATCCATCGCCCAGACATCGATTTCAGGCTCACCTTCAATCATCCATTCGGCCAGGCATTTACCGACACCGCCAGCCTGGCAAAAACCAGCCATAACGCCGACCGCTGCCCAGTAATTGCGCATACCGGGCACCGGACCGATCATCGGATTGCCATCGGGACCAAAGGTGAACGGCCCGTTGATCATATCCTTGATACCGGCTTCGGCCAGTGCAGGGATGCGCTCGAAACCAAGTTCGAGACGTTCCGCGATGTGGTCGAGTTGTGGTTCGAGCAGTTCATGGCCGAAATGCTGCGGGGTGCCCGTCACCGACCATGGTGTCGCCACCGGTTCGTATGTACCGAGCAACATGCCCTGACCTTCCTGGCGAAAGTACATATTGCCTTCGTAATCGATACCGGCGGGTAAACGTTCCTCGCGCGCTTCGATCTGCGGGATCGCTTCGGTGATCAGGTAATGGTGCTCCATCGGTTGCACCGGCAGATTCAGGCCGGACAAATGTCCGACTTCACGGGCCCACAGGCCCCCGGCATTGACGATGTGTTCAGCATTGATCGTGCCGTTCGCGGTAACCACATCCCAGCTGCCGTCGGCTCGCTGGTTGGTTTCGATAACCGCGGCATGGGTATGGTAGCTGGCGCCGAGCTTCTTCGCTGCCTTGGCGTAAGCATAGGTCACTCCGGAGGGGTCGATGTCACCATCGAGCGGATCCCAGAGTGCCGCGATATAACGTTTCGGATCGATCAGTGGATGCAGCCGCGCGACTTCCTCGAGCGAAATAAATTCCTGGTCCAGGCCCATGTAGCGCGCCTTGGAGCGTTCGCGCTTGAGGTAGTCGTACCAGTCCTTGTTCGAGGCCAGGTAAAAGCCACCAGTGCTATGCAACCCGACCGACTGACCCGACAGCGCTTCGAGTTCCTCGTAGAGCTTGATGGTGTAACCCTGCAAGCGCGAAATATTGGGGTCGGACGATATCGTATGGATCTGTCCGGCCGCATGCCAGGATGAGCCTGAGGTCAATTCGTTGCGTTCCAGCAACACGCTATCCTGCCAGCCGAATCGGGCCAGGTGAAACAGGATCGAACAGCCGACCACGCCGCCACCAATGATGACTACTTTTGCATGAGATTCCATCTTTGACCTCTGTTTGCTAGTACCAGGCATCTGGTATTTCTGATTTTCGTTTATCGACATAGGCACAGAGTTCTTCGTCTTTGGCCTCGTCGAGAGTCGGCGTCGGACATTCCCTCAGTAACTGCTTCCAGCGTTCACAGGCACGCTGGGCCATGTCTTTACCACCATCCTCTTCCCATTGTTCAACATTGTTACTGTCTGACAGGAGCGCATCGAAGTAGGCAGTTTCATAGTTCGCCATGGTATGCGCGCAACCGAGAAAGTGCCCGGCCGGTTCAACTTCGGCGTAGGCATCGCGGGCCATTGCATTATCGTCGAGCGCAAGCCCTCCCAGCATCACCTGGTAGGCACCGAGCCGGTCTGCATCCATGACCAGCTTTTCATAACCGGTGCAGAGTCCGCCTTCGAGCCAGCCCGCCGCGTGCAGAATGAAATTGGCACCGCCAAGCGCAGTGGACAGCATCGAATCCGCACTTTCGTAGGCAGCCTGCGCATCGGGTAACTTTGATGCAGTCAACGAACCACCACAACGCAGCGGCACCCCGAGTCGTCGAGCCAGCTGGCCGATGACCAGGTTCGAAATGACCGGTTCCGGCATGCCGAAAGTCGGCGCACCAGTGCGCAAACTCATCGAAGACAGGAAGTTACCCATGACGTAAGGCGCACCGGGGCGTACCAGCTGGGTAAAGGCACCCACCATCATCGCCTCGGCAAATGCCTGCGCGATCGAGGCCGCAGTCGTCACCGGTCCCATCGCGCCACCCAGAATAAAGGGCGCGACGACCAGTCCCTGGTTAGCGCCGCAGTAAACCTGCGCCGCCTCGGTGACGACTCTATCCACCAGCAAGGGAGAATTCGTGTTGACGTTGCCCATGATGACGCAGTTTTGTTCCATGAAGTCTTCACCGTGCAGAATCCTGGCCATATCGACCGAATCCTGGGCGCGGGATTTCTCGGTAATCGCACCGAGATGCGGTTTGTCGTTGAACTTCATGTGTGCGTACACCATATCAAGGTGTCGCTTCGATACCGGCAGATCGCAGGGTTCGACGATCACGAGTCCGGAATGATGCAGACTCGGTAACTGTGAAACGATTTTCACCAGGTTCTCGAAGTCCTCGTAGCTGCCGTAGCGACGGCCGCCCTCGAGGTCGCGAACAAACGGGGGGCCATATACCGGCGCGAAAACCTGCGAGTTACCACCGATGCGAACGTTTCTGTCGGGATTACGCGCATGCTGGGTAAATTCCACGGGCGCGGTCTTACACAGTTCACGCGCCATGCCACGCTCCAGCCGCACCCGGGTTCCCTTGACGTCGGCTCCGGCCGCTTTCCAGATTTCAAGCGCTTTGGGGTCATCGCGAAATTCGAGGCCGATTTCCTGGATAATCCAGTCAGCCTGCTGTTCGAGTTTGACGATGCCTTCCTCACCCAGAAACTCGTAGAACGGTATCTGGCGTTTCACGTATGCCGGCGCGACCGTTTGCTGCCGTTCGCGCGCGCGACCGCCGCGGCGGCGTCCACCTGCACGCGCATTTCTGCTCTGTTCTCTGTCGCTCACGGCAACCCCCCAGGGTATCAGGAGAAAATTATAACAGCGGAGCGAGACCTTGTGACCGCTAAATAAAATAGCTCTTCACATAACTTAAACTTATGCTAACGTATTGAAATTAAGTGTTTACAAGCTTATTAATATATTCAAATTATCTGACATGATGAAAGAATTGCGCCGCCTGATTCACTCCCCACACCATCTATTCGTCTTCGAAGTCTGTGGCCGCCTGATGTCTTTCACCCGGGCTGCCAGTGAACTCGGCGTCTCTCAGCCGGCAGTCAGTCTTGCGATTCGACAGCTGGAACAGGCGATTGGACAGGCGTTGTTTCATCGCGAGCATCGAGCTATTCGTCTGACCGAGGCGGGTGAACGACTGTTTGCCGAAGTGTCGGTCAGTTTCGATCGCATCCTGCAAACGGTACGTAAAATCAACCGCGCACCCGTCGCTGACC
>JBATHL010000680.1:0-3589 GCA_049666745.1 Gammaproteobacteria bacterium | reverse complement strand
TTATCGACTGGCTGCGTCTCTGGATATGGACCTGGTGGGCCTAACGGGAACCTGCGATGAGTGACGGACTAATCAGCCCCCACTGGTACCGGGTCGCCAGCCTGCGGCCCCGCTTGCATGACCAGGTACAGATTCATCGCCACGATTATCGCGGCCTGATCTGGTATTTACTGGAAAATGCGACCACTGGCCGCAGCCACCGTTTTAATCCAGCCGCCTACCAGTTCATCGGCCTGATGGATGGCAATAACTCGGTGCAGGAAATTTTCGATCAAATCGGCGAACAGCTGGACGAGTATGCGCCGGGGCAGGAAGAAATCATCGACCTGATGAGCAAGCTGTACGAAGCGGATTTGCTCAAAAGCGAGGCACTGGCCGACACCGAGGAACTGTTTGAACGCCAGTCGCGCCAGAAGGCAAGCAAACTCAAGCAACGCTTTGCCAACCCTGTCGCGCTGCGTTTCGCGTTGTGGGATCCGGAAGATTTCCTCAATCGACATGCCGGCAAGGTCGACTGGATTTTCAGCAAGTGGGTCGCGTTGCTGTGGTTGGGCCTGATGGTTTACAGCGGCCTGCAGGCCGCGCAGAACTGGCCGCAAATCAACTACTACTTCGGCGTCAACGCGCTGTCCCCTTACAACCTGCTGTTGATGTTCGTGTTGTATCCGCCGCTGAAATTTATCCACGAACTGGGCCATGCCTTCAGCGCCAAGCTCGAGGGCGGCGAAGTGCATGAAATGGGAATCAACTTCCTCTTGTTCATGCCGGTACCCTACGTCAACGTTTCCACCGCAACCCATTTTCGCAGCCGCTACAAGCGCATCCTGGTCAGCGCGGCCGGTATCCTGGTGGAGTCGTTCCTGGCAGCGCTCGGATTACTGCTTTTCCTTGCCGCGCAGCCGGGCCTGGTGCAGAGTATCGGCTTCAATATCTTCCTCATCGGCGGTGTCTCGTCACTGTTTTTTAACGGTAACCCATTGCTGAAGTACGACGGCTATTACGTGCTCGCCGACGCAATCGGAATTCCCAACCTGTTTCAGCGCTCGGCACAATACTGGCAATACTTTTTCCAGCGTTACCTGTTTGGCTTGCGCGACGCGGTGTCACCGGCCAACGCGCCTGGCGAGACCCCATGGTTTATCGCATACAGCCTGCTGTCGCTGGCTTATCGACTCGGGATCCTGTGGTTCATCCTGGTCGTGGTGACCGAGAAGTTTTTCTATCTTGGAATTCTACTGGCAGGCTGGTTAATCGGAATCCAGATAGTGCGGCCCCTGTACAGGGCGCTGCATTACATCGTCGCCAGCCCGGCGCTGCAGCGCAAACGTAACCGCGCGCTAGCATCGAGTATTGGCCTGTGTGCGCTGCTGGTCGCGGTTATCGGCTTCGTGCCGATACCGTCTTACACGCTGAGCGAAGGCGTGGTATGGCAACCCGATGAAGTGCGTCTGCGGGTCGAACAGGATGGTTTTATCGCGTCACTCGAGGTCGAAAACAACCAGCGGGTTGCGCAGGGTACGCCGTTGCTAAAATTGAGTGATCCGTTTCTGCGCAGCGAGGCCAGGATCGCGGCCGCGCGAGTCAGGGAATTGAAATCGCGTTACCGCGCGAGCCGGGCCAGTAGCCATATCGAAGCAGGGATCGTCAAGGAAGAACTGCAGATAGCCGAATCTGAACTCGACTTCATTATTGAAAAAACCCGCGCCATGTCGATCGATGCCTTCAAGGAGGGCAGCGTTATGCTGCTCGAAGCCGACGATCTGCCGGGTCGATTTGTACGCAAGGGCGATTTGCTGGGGTATATCCTGAATGATGAAATGCCGACGGTACGTATGGCGGTCAGCCAGGATCATATCGGTCAGCTGCGCGAGAATATCGTCGACATCAGCATTCGCTTCGCAAGCAGGCCGCGCCAGGATTTTTCAGCCGAAATTCTGCGCCAGTCGCCGGAAGCAACCAACCAGTTACCGAGTGCGGCGCTGGCGACCACCGGCGGTGGCAAGTTTGTCGTCGCGCCGGACCGGGCCGACGACCTGGTGACGCGGGAAAAGATTTTCCTGGTCGACTTGCAGCCTGATTTCAACGGTCAGCACATACCGCTGGGCACGCGTGCCTACGTGCGCGTCAATCACGGTGGCGAAGCACTGGCAAGCCAGTGGTATCGGCGCCTGCGCCAGGTCTTTCTGAGTCAGTTCAATGTCTGAGCTGGCGATCAAACCCGGCCTGCGGCTCGGCAGTTATCCGCAGCGCGTCGAATCCGGGCTCAGTGATTTCGAGCAGGCCGTCGCCGGCTGGATCGAACGTCAGCACACTCGTCTCAGGCGTAAACGCTACAGCCAGCGTTACATTTCCCGCAAGGTGCAGCGTTACGCGGAAGCGCTGCAAAACTGTAGCGATGAAGAATTCGATGTCGTGCTCAAGGAATTACGCGGGCAGCTGCATCGCCAGGGACTGCAGGAGGCACTGATCATCGAATCCTTCGCGGTCATCCGTGAGGCCGCGGGCCGTGTTCTCGGCAAGCGACATTTCGATACCCAGCTTTACGGCGGCTGGTTGATGATCAACGGCATGCTCGCCGAGATGCAGACCGGTGAGGGCAAGACCCTGACCACGACCCTGCCAGCCTGTACCGCGGCGCTGGCCGGAATCCCGGTGCACGTCATAACCGCGAATGATTACCTGGCCGAGCGCGATTGCGAAATCATGTTGCCGCTATACGAGCGCCTACGCTTGAGCAGCGCATCGATCGTCGATGGCATGGATGTGCAACAGTGCCGCCAGGGATACCAGGCGGATATCGTGCACCTGACCAACAAGCAGATCGCGTTCGACTACCTGCGCGATCGCATCGAAATGGGCGACGATACCGGTGACCTGCGCTTTCAGTATCGACAGATCCAGCGCCAGCGAGGCTCGGCCGCGGATAGCCAGTTAATGCTGCGCGGGCTCTGTTTTGCTCTGGTCGACGAGGCAGACAGCGTGCTCATCGATGAGGCTAATACGCCGTTGATTATTACCCGTAGCCTGCCCAATGAGGAATCAGCCGATGCCTATAGCGATGCGCTTTATCTCGCCTCCACCCTGGTCGAGGAGCAGCATTTCAAGATCGACCACAAGTCGCGCACTGTCGAATTGACGCTGGCGGGCGAAGACAACCTCGAAGAGCAGATTTTGAAGCTGCCCAAATTATGGCGCAACAAGCGCAAGCGGGAGACGCTGGTCCGGCAGGCGCTCAGCGCGAATCATTTTTACCAGCGTGACCGCGAGTACGTGGTCAGCGAAGAGAAGGTGCAGATCATCGATCAGTCTACCGGGCGTGTCATGGCCGATCGGGCCTGGGAGCAGGGCCTGCACCAGATGATCGAAGCCAAGGAAGGTTGCCTGATCAGCGAACAGCGCGAGCCGCAGGCACGTATTAGTTACCAGAAATTCTTCAGCCGTTACCTGCGCCTTGGAGGTGCGTCCGGCACCATCAGCGAAGTCGCCGTTGAAATGCAGCGAGTTTATGGCCTCGAAACATTCAAGGTTTCGACCAATCGGCCGACTAAACGTCTAATGTACGATGAAAAAATATATTGCGACGCGTTAG
>JBATHL010000679.1:0-1964 GCA_049666745.1 Gammaproteobacteria bacterium | reverse complement strand
ACCAGGAACTCATTATAAGTGTAGGTCGGCGCATAATTGGAGCCGGTAGCACAAGCCGACAACAGCAATGCACCAGCCACATTAATGGTTACTTTTTTCATTTTTTGATTCCTGCCAATCTGGCCTTGGTTCATGACCCACGTAACCTTCAAGAGCATCTGGATATACTAAACGAAGGCTAGACCAACAGCCAGAACACCGTTCTACCTAAGTGGTGTATTCTGCTTAAATTTAGCTGTCATCACGCCTTCGGAGCTGATTGAGAACACAACGCTCAATGGTATACCCGGGGAAGAATAAGCAGGCACCTTGACCCCAAGCTCAGCGGTTTGACGATCGCTATCGCCGGGTACCCAGTCAACGATGAACCCACCTTCTTTATACCGAAGCCGCGAAAATCGCTGCTGGCAAATCCCCAGCGCGATAATATTCTCGCAGCTGAAGACCCTGTCAGAGCCATCACCGGAACCGGCCACTCTTATCGTCAGATTCCGAATCGGTTGCTTCGAATTATTGACCACCTCGATCTCTTCGAAAGTATATGTCGGTCCAAGATTGGCGGCCGTAGCAGAAGCCGAAAACAGCAATGCAACAGCCACAATAATAGTTTGTTTCATCATTTTAAATACCTGCTAGTCTATCCCTCGTTGATGAGAGACTTTACCTTGAAAATTCCACGCGTCGTACTGACGCTCCCATGGCCAGCTATCGTAAAACTGCTGTTTTTGCTGACCGTCACATTTGCCGCAGCAACCGCGGTTCCCGCCGCAAATGGACAGACAGTCGAATTTGCCGGTTCCGCGCAATGCATGTCGTGCCACAAAGAAATATACGCAGACTGGCAACGATCAGATCACCACAAGGCGATGCAGCCCGCCAGCAAAGACAACGTGCTGGGTGATTTCAGCGATGTCACCGTCCGCTTTCACGGGATCGACACGCGCCTGTTCGAAAGCGATGGAACTTACCGGGTAGCAACCGTGGGTAAGGATGGTGAGCCCGGTGTCTACACCGTCAAATATACCTTCGGGCACTACCCGCTGCAGCAGTATCTGATCGACATCGGCAAGGGTCACCTGCAGGCGCTGAATGTGGCCTGGGACAGCCGGCCTGCCGCGCAAGGCGGGCAACGCTGGTACCATTTGCAAACCGACGAAGATATCGATCCCGAGCATCCCTTCTTCTGGACGCGCCATTTTCAGAATGCGAACAGCCGCTGCATCGAGTGTCACAGCACCAACGTGCGCAAGAACTTCGACCCGGCCAGCTCGAGCTACGCGACCAACTGGTCTGAAGTCGGCGTCGGCTGCGAGTCCTGTCACGGGCCCGCCGCCGAGCATCTAAGTCTGGCGTCAAACAAGCAGCTGGATGCTACGCACACCGGTTTTGACAGCAAGCGAACACCACCGCTGGCCTGGGCATTTCGCGGCAACGACGATATCGCTTCGCCTTCAGGCAGCATCAGCAATGTGCATCTCGATACCTGCGGCGGCTGTCATTCGCGGCGTTCGTCACTGGGAGATACCACACCACTCGCCGACTACCATGATCAGTATCGGCTGGCCCTGCTCGACCAGGGGCTCTATTTTACCGATGGTCAGATCGACGACGAAGTTTTCGTCATGGGTTCGTTTCTGCAGAGCAAGATGCACCGTAACGGCGTGACCTGCGATAATTGTCACAATGTGCATTCGGGCAAGTTGATAGCCGAGGGTAACGCAGTCTGTGCCCGGTGCCACAAACCTGACCGCTTCGATACATCAAACCATCATCGTCATCCGCCGGATTCAACCGGGGCGCAATGCGTGAATTGTCACATGCCCGAAAGGCTTTACATGTCAGTCGATTTTAGACGCGACCATAGTTTCACGATTCCGGATCCACTGCTGTCGACAGCTTCAAACGCCCCCAATGCCTGCACCACCTGCCACCAGGGTAAAACTGACGCCTGGGCATTTAAGACA
>JBATHL010000678.1:0-2670 GCA_049666745.1 Gammaproteobacteria bacterium | reverse complement strand
GCTCGAACAAGGCATCGGGTTCTATTGGTGAATTATCCGACATGGTAAAGGAAATGCAGAATTCGGTGGCGGGCTTCAAGTTACCGGGTGTCGGGTCGAGCGAAAGCAACATGACGCAAGACGCGGATGATCTCGCCGCGTTGGGTTTAGATCCTGAGGCGGCAGAATAGGTTAACCGATGAGTCTCCAGGAAACTTCGATTAAGCACAGTGCGCTTGGATGGGTTAAAAAATCCATCGATGACAATCTGTCCGAGATCAAGAGAGACCTCAAGCTATATATCGAGGCGGAAGATGAAGCCTTGCTGGAGAGCGTCAAGGAAAGGCTAGGCGTTATCCAGGGCGTGCTGCTGATGATCGAGCAGTACGGTGCTGCGATGTTAACCGAAGAGATGGTGGCGCTGGCGGATTTTATTATCGCTAATAAGCAGGAGCAGGGAGAGCGAGCCCTGGAAGTTATGCTGCGCGCGGTTTTGCAGTTGCCGGACTACCTCGAGCATATCCAGTCGGGGCATCGTGATATACCAATCGCCATTTTACCTCTGTTGAACGATATCCGGGCGGTCATGAACCTGGATTTATTTTCCGAGAAGTTACTGTTTCTCCCGGATTTATCGATGCACCAGGAAGGCGCGGAAGTTCAGCCGATCGATAAGGACAGTAATCAGGCGTCCAAACTACTGGCCAAAAAACTACGCCCGGTTTATCAGTTGGCGTTGGTCAACGTAATCAGGGAACAATCGGTCGAAGAGAGCCTGAAGCGGCTGGAGAAGGTTTGTGAAACGCTGGAGGAGCGGTCTGCCTCCGAACAGGTTGCGCGTATCTGGTGGATAGTTGGCGCACTGATCGAATCGGTTTCACGTCAGCAACTCGAACTCGGGGCATCGATAAAAAACTTGCTGGGCAAGGTGGATGCGTTGTTTCGCGTTATTCTGATTATTGGCGAAAGCGGTTTGCTGCAGCGCCAGCCCATCGAGTTGATAAAGAATTTTCTGTTTTATATAGCCCAGCCGGAATGTGACGGGCCTAAGGCCCAGGCGATCAAGACCGCTTATCGACTGGAGCAATTCCTGCCCTCGGAATCGGCGCGTAGCGAGGTGCTGGACAATATTGCGGGCCCGAATCAGGCCCTGCTGAAAACAGTCGCGGAGGCGATGAAGGCCGATATCGAGTCGGTTAAATCTACCCTTGAGGTTTATGTCAATGGAGATTTATCCAGGGTGGTCGAATTGAAAGATCTGCCGCAGGAAATGCATGTCATCTCCGATACCCTGGCGATGATTGGCCTGGGCTCCCAGCGGCAGTTAATCGCGGCCCAGATTGATATCGTCAAGGAAATTCTGGCGGGCAGTCGAGTCGCAGATGAAGAGCAGTTGTTGTTAATGGCGGCCGAGTTACTACAGGTCGAGCAGGCGCTTGATCATATGCAAAAACGCTCGCCCGGCAGAGCGGCACAACTCCAACCAGAAAACGATGTTTCACGCGACTACGAGCTCGATAGCGTTTTATCCGCTGTGGTAACCGCTGCGCTTGACGACATCCAGAAGACCAAAAATGCGATCCTGGAATTTATCAAGGATCCCAGTCAAGGCGAAAATATTCAGCTTTGTATAGCCTTGATGGAAGAATCAAGAGGCGCGCTGCAGTTGTTGAACCAGCATCGCGCGGTCGCCGTAGTTGATGGGCTGCTGGCCTATTTGAAGGATTACGATATCGTTGAATTTATGCAGGCGGATCGTTTAGATGCCTTATCGCAGGTTGTGGTGAGTCTGGAGTATTACCTGGAAGCCTTAGGTGAGCATCGCGGTGATGCGGGCAGTATTCTCGATTTTGCTGACACGCAATTGCAGGAATTGCTAGCCAATGTAAAAATCGAAAGCGCGGTCGACAAGAGTCACGATCTGGCTATTGTCGCTGACCCGTCCGAAGTCGATTTGGTCGAGGCAAAGACAGCTGCCGGGAGCAGCGACGAAACACCTCAGGTAGTTCAGCTTAGAAGCGAGGCAGGGCCGGAGCCGGTGGTCGTCGCGGAATCGACTAGCGATGTGCAATCCGATGATCATCAGGCGCCTGATTCCGCGCAATCGCGGGCAGCGAATGAAGAACAGATCGGCGATGATCAGGGTGCAGAAGCAGAACCGATCACTGCGCTGCAGGATGATGGGCATATCGAACCGGCGTCTGCCGCGGACGAGGCGATAACTACCGAAGTCGAAACGATTAGTGTCCCGGTCGAAAAACAGTTTGAAGTCGTTTCCGTAGACGAGGAACTGGAAGTACTCAAATCCGGCAGTGATCCGGAAATACTCGAAATTTATCTCGAGGAAGCCGAGGAAGAGGCGCTCAACATAGCGCGCTTGCAACAGGATTGGCTACTACATCCGGAAGACGAGAATGCGGTCAAAAATATTCGCCGGGCGTTCCATACGATAAAAGGCAGCGGGCGCCTGGTTGGCGCAATGAAGATTGGTGAGTTTGCCTGGGATTTTGAACAATTATTGAATCGAGTGATCGAAAAAACAGTTCCACCAAACCGGCAGGTAATCGATGCCGTTGGTAAAGCGGCGGCGGCACTACCGGAACTGGTTTCGGAACTGAAGACTTCCATGGAACCAGTGGCTGATATCAATTACCTACGTGGCCTGGCGCGAGCACTGGCAGAGTTTAAAGC
>JBATHL010000677.1:0-2070 GCA_049666745.1 Gammaproteobacteria bacterium | reverse complement strand
GGCAATCTTCGGCCGAGGCTGTGTGAAAAGAGCTTTGTATTTGCCGAAAATGTCGTCCTCTCAAAAAGGCGCTGTATTTTTTGTGTTACTGCCTAAGTTCGCCGTAGGGGCGCCGAAATGCGCAGCCCCGTTTCCAATAAAATAGTTCATCGCTTCAGTGTGCTTTGGATGAGCCGGTAGCCAAGAGGCGGACCTTGTTAGGCCTCCTGCAGGTGTTCCATGATCTTTGGCACTCCAAGCACATTGATCGCCCGCGTCAAATTATAGGCGAGCACATGAAGACTCATCTCGGCCTGAACATTCGGTAATCGTTTCATTAAGAAGTGCGTCGATCCCATCCAGTGCTTGATCGTACCAAAAGGATGTTCGACCAATTGCTTGCGTTGTCTCATCGCATCCGGATTCTGCTGAAGCAAAGCGTCAGCGGCATCCAGTATGTCTTCTTTCTCCCAACGCTTGATGCGTTTGGCTTTGCTGGTGGTGCACTGCGATTGCAGTGGGCACGAGCTGCATTGGTTGGTTTCATAAACCCACAACTTCTTACCTTTTTCCTCACTGTCGAAACGGTACGTTAGACGTTGCCCGGCTGGACAGATGTATTCATTGTGCTGTGCGTCGTAGCGAAAATCGGCCTTCGAGTATCGCCCCTTCGCCTTGCTATGTGAACTATCGGTCTTCGGTACCAGCGCCTTGATGCCGGACGCATAACAGTCGACGATCTCTTCACCCTTGTAGTAACCAGGATCAGCAATCACGGTGAGTGCCTTCGCATCGAGTGCCGCTTCGGCTTGATCTGCCATCGATGACAGTTGGCTGCGGTCACTCGGCTCGTTGGTCACTTCATGCGTCGCAATCAGATGGTGTTTGCTGTCCACCGCGCTCTGCACGTTATAGCTCACCGTACTACCGCCACCGGCCTTATTCATCGAGCGGGCATCGGGATCGGTCAGCGACACCTGGCTGTCCGGATGCGCTCCAACCTCGGCTTCGTGTGCCTTCAGTTGCTCCATCTTCGCCTCCATCGAGGCGATCTTTTGTTTTAACTGTGCTGCCGTGACTTCCCGGATCTCAGGTTCTTCTCGATCCGCGGCATCGAGCATTGCCAGATAGCGGTCGATGTTCGCCTGGGTCTTCTTAAGCCTGCGTTTGACGCTCTTTTGCGTAAAGTTCTTGTCGCGGCTGTTCACCGCCTTGAACTTGCTACCATCAATTGCCACCAGCGTCGCTGAAAATAGCCCAAACTCACGGCACACCCCGACAAACTCCGTACACACGCGGCGAATGGCCTTTCGATTGTCTTTCCTGAAATCGGCTATGGTTTTAAAGCTCGGCATCAGCCGACCGGTCAGCCAGATCAGTTCGACGTTGCGGTAGGACTCCCGCTCTAAACGGCGGCTTGACTGAATACGGTTTAAATAACCATAGATATAGATCTTCAGCATCGTCGCCGGTAAATATCCCGGCCGACCCGTGTCACTCGGCTCGGCACGATCAAAGCCAAGTTCCTTCAGCTTAAGCTTGTCGACAAATGCATCGACGATGCGGATCGAATTATCTTCTGCAATATAATCTTCAAGACTTTCGGGGAATAAGGTGCTCTGGAATCGGTTCTCACCTTCAATGAAACGCTTCATTCGGTTTACCCCAGCGTGGAGACTTTCGTATTATACCTGCCATTGCGTTTTCACACAGCCTCGGCCATTAGCGGACGCTCGCACAATTAAATTCACGAACTACACTTTCATATACATCTGGGTCGATTAACCAGGTATCTGATATCACTCTCAGTTATCAGGTCATTTACCCGATAATAATTATTAACAGGTCAAAGACCTTTTAAATAGACTGTTGGGCTTAATATGTTTGAATTTAGATGGGAGTCGAAACCCTTAGGGCAACCTTGGCACTCATTGGCACTGGCCCTTACGTCACTAGTACTTATGTACGGATCTATATATTTTTATTCGGCCTCTAAAGATTTTGTTAAAAAGTCGATCGAGACCAAAGGTGAAGTAATTCAGCTCGTGGAGATAAAAGATGAAATGTTTTCTCCAGTTGTTAGATTTAAAG
>JBATHL010000676.1:0-5268 GCA_049666745.1 Gammaproteobacteria bacterium | reverse complement strand
CGGCGGTGATCAACGGTGGCGCACTGGCACCGGCCGGGGGCTATAAAGGCATGTTGCTGGGATTGCTGGTCGATTTGCTCGCTGGCGTGTTGAGCGGACCGAACTGCTCCTTCCAGGCGCCGGTGTTCAAGAACAATACGGGTGGCGAACCGAAGGTTGGGAAGTTTTTTATCGCCATTTCTCCAGGTGGATTCACTCCCGGAGGGGATAGCGCCTACACTAATCGACTTGAAACCATGCTGGGCGCACTGGCGGCGGAGCCGGGAGTGCGGTTACCGGGTTCACGCCGCCATGAATGCAGATTAAGAGCCGAAACCGAAGGCGTCGAGGTAGCCACCGATTTGATCGACAAACTCGAGGCTTTTGCGGCCTCGACCTGATTCAGATAAAGGTTTTCGTATCAAATCGGCGGCCTTGCGATCAGGATTCGCTTCGAATTAGGCTAATAATTCCAGCGCATATCCGGTAAAATCCGCTTGCACCTGCGCTCGACGGATAGCGATTCTAAAGTGGGTATTCCATGAGCTACAACAATCACGGCGTCCGTGTCGGCGCCGATATCGGTGGTACTTTTACCGATGTCGTGCTCGAGATCGGGGCGGATCAATACAGCGCGAAAGTGCTGACTAATTACCGCGAGCCCGAACAGGCGATTATCGATGGTTTGATCAAGGTGGTCGAGATTGCCGGGATTGGCATCGAGCATGTCGATCAGTTGATTCATGGCACCACGCTGGCGACCAACGCAATTATCGAGCAGCGTGGCGCCAATACCGCATTTATCACCAGCAAGGGATTTCGCGATGTGATCGAAATGCGTACCGAGGGACGCTTCGAACAATACGATCTGAACCTGCGCCTGCCACCGCCGCTGATTTCGCGCGAGCATCGTTATGTTGTAGATGGCCGCGTTGCTGCCAGTGGTCGCGAACTGGTGCCACTGGATGAAGCGGGCCTCGACGAAATAGCGCAGCGAATCCGCGCTGGTGGTTACGAAAGTGTCGCCGTTGGATTTATCCATTCCTATGTCAATGCTGATCATGAACGGCGCGCGCGCGATATTCTCACCCGCGAACTGCCCGCTATCGCGATATCGATTTCGAGCGAGGTTTCGCCGCAAATGCGTGAGTTCGAGCGCTTCAACACGGTTTGTGCGAATGCGTTTGTCAAACCTTTGATGGCATCGTACCTTGGGCGCCTGGTCGACAGGTTTCAGGCCGAAGGTGGTAATTGCCCGGTTTTCATGATGCATTCGGGTGGTGGCCTGATCTCGGTTGAGAGCGCGATTGAATTTCCGGTACGCCTGCTCGAGTCAGGTCCTGCCGGCGGCGCAATTTACGCGGCCGATTTCGCGTCGCGTTTCGGGCTCGACAAGGTCCTGTCTTACGATATGGGTGGGACCACGGCGAAGATATGCCTGATTGAAGATCGGGTACCTAAAACAGCTCGCAGCTTCGAAGTGGCACGTACCTACCGCTTCAAGAAAGGTTCGGGTATGCCGGTTTCGATTCCGGTCATTGAAATGGTTGAAATTGGCGCCGGCGGTGGCTCGCTCGGCTGGGTAGATGAGATGAACCAGATTCGAGTCGGGCCGGAGAGTGCCGGCTCTGAACCAGGCCCGGCCTGCTACAACCGCGGTGGCGAAAATCCAGCGGTCACCGATGCCGACCTGTTGCTCGGGCGGCTCGACCCCGACCGATTTGCCGGTGGAGATATACGCCTGGAAACGCAGAACGCGACTGCGGCAATGCAGCAGGCTATCGGGCAGTACCTGGATATGGATAGCCAAACCGCGGCGGTTGGAATTTGCGAGGTGGTGGATGAAAATATGGCTAATGCCGCCCGCGTGCACGCGGTAGAAAGTGGTAAGGAGCTGGCTGAATTCACGATGATCGCTTTTGGTGGCGCGGCACCGTTGCATGCCTGTCGCTTATGCGAAAAGCTGGACATAGACGAACTGCTGATTCCACCAGGAGCCGGGGTTGGTTCGGCGATTGGCTTTTTGCGCGCAGCGTTCGGTTTCGAGGCCGTGCGCGGCGCCTTTCTGCGCCTGAGCGAATTTGACGCCGACTGGACTAACCGGCTGATTGCAGAACTTGGCGATGAAGCCGAGCGATTCGCGCGCGCCGGCGCACCCGATGCTGAACTGGTACGTGAGATCAAGGCCTACATGCGTTACCAGGGTCAGGGCTGGGAAATCGTGGTGGTACTGCCAAATCGAGATTTTGTGCGGGGCGACGCCACCGAAATCCGCAGGCTGTTCGAGACTGAATATATCCGCCTGTTCGGACGCGCACTCGAAGATCTCGATATCGAAATCATGAACTGGTCGGTGCAGGTACGTAGCTTGTTGGCCGAGACTGGTCGCGTCGAACCGGTTGCCACTATCGAGCCGGCCGCAAGTGCCGAGTTTCGTTCTGTCTACGATGCCCGTGAGCAGAAATTTGTCGAAGCGGCTGTATACCAGCGTGACCAACTCGAGGTTGGCGCTCTGGTATCCGGTCCGGCGGTCATTATCGAAAGCGAAACCAGCACCATTGTAACCAGGCGTTTCGAGGCAATAAAACAAAATGATGGCTGCCTGCTGCTGCGCAAGCAACAAGAAGAGGTGAGGCATGGATAAGGGTATTTTTCACGTCCATATGCAGGTCATGTGGAATCGATTGATCTCGGTGGTCGAGGAACAGGCATTGACGTTGCTGCGCACCGCGTTTTCGACATCGGTGCGTGAAGCCGGTGATCTCTCGGCAGGGGTGTTTGACGAACAGGGCCATATGATCGCCCAGGCTGTCACCGGGACTCCCGGGCATGTTAACGCAATGGCCGAGGCAGTGGGGCATTTCATCAACGATATCGGCCGTGACAATATTTTCGAGGGTGACTCCTATATCACCAATGATCCGTGGAAGGGTACCGGACATTTACACGACTTTACCTTTGTCAATCCGTCGTTTCGTAACGGCAGGCTGGTTGGTTTTTTCGCCTGTACCGCGCACGTGGTCGATGTTGGAGGCCGCGGCTTCGGTCCGGATGCGAACGAGGTTTACGAAGAGGGTATTTTCATCCCGATCATGAAGTTCGCGGAACGTGGCGAAGTTGACCAGCGCCTGATTCACATCATCCGCAACAATGTACGCGAAGCCGGGCAGGTCATAGGTGATCTCTTTTCGCTGTCTTCCTGTAACGAAATCGGACATCGGCGGCTGATGGACATGATGGATGAATTCCAACTGGATGATCTACATGAATTGCGTGACTTTATTTTTGAAAACAGTTTAAGGGCCACGCTGGAACGACTCAAACATTTATCCCCTGGAGCCTATTCCAATGAGCTTACGGTTGACGGTTACGATGAACCGGTAACCATGAAGCTGCGCCTCGATGTCTCGGAGCAGGGCGTGCTGGTGGATTTCGACGGTACCAGTGGCTTGAGCAAAAAAGGTATCAATGTCCCACTGGTATATACCACGGCTTATGCCTGCTATGCATTGAAGTGCACGCTAGCCCCGCAAATTCCCAATAATCACGCGTCATTGACCCCATTTAAAGTCAGTGCGCCTGTAAACTGTATTCTCAACGCGGTGCATCCCGCGCCAGTAGCGATCCGCCATGTGCTGGGTCAGTTTCTGCCTGACGTGGTGCTGGGAGCCCTGCACAAAATGTTACCCGATACGGTTCCTGCTGAAGGCTCCAGCGCGTTATGGAATGTGCAGCTAGGTGCGCGCCCGATCGAAGCTGCGCAAGCCGCCGCCGGCGAAACCCTGCGCTACTCGCAAATCCTGATGTTCAACTCCGGTGGCACCGGTGCGCGTCCGGCCCTCGATGGACTAAGTGCGACCGCCTTCCCATCCGGGGTGCACACGATGTCGTCAGAGGTTACCGAGCATGTGGGTCCAATCACCATCTGGCGTAAGGAGTTGCGCGAAGGTTCGGGTGGCGCCGGCAGGCAGCGCGGGGGGCTGGGGCAGGTAATCGAGATTTCTGCCAATCCCGGGCATCGGATCTACATCAATGCGATGTTTGACCGCTGTCAGCATCCGGCGCGTGGTCGTGATGGCGGGCATGCAGGTGCGGCTGGCGAGGTCCGGCTCGACGATGGCAGCGAAATGCTGTCCAAGGGGAAGCAATGGGTGCCCGATGGCAGGCGCCTGGTGTTAAACCTGCCGGGCGGAGGTGGCTACGGCGATCCTTCGGCTCGCGACACGGCCCTGATCGAGCAGGATATCGCACGCGAGTACATCAGTGAGCAACAGGCCAGCGGCAACTACGACTATAAGAAATAACTGTCGTCGCTGCTTACGCGCACTGCTATCCGGAATAAAACACCCTGCCCAGAGATAAGTTCGGACAATTAATACCACACCTTTGTTTCAAATCGTATCAACTTAATTTTAGAGAGCATCCCTCGGGGAAACCGGTGCTGCTTCCCACGCCTGACCGGTTGGCCTGCGGCTTCCCGAAAAAGCCTCTATTTTAACAGGCATGGCGAGACTCGACGTCCCTGTCTCGACTCGCCACGGGCCGCGTCCATGCGGCCCGACCCGTGAAAATAGAGGCTTTTACGGCAACCGGCCTTTACGGCGCGAGAAGCAGCACCGGTTTCCCCTTTCATTGGTAGGTGGCGACCTCGGGAGAATGCCGGCAAAAGTGTAGCGAGGCAGGGACGCCGAGCTCCAAGCGGTCACAGGGATGATGGGATGAACACCTCTCGTATGATTCGGCGTCACATTGCGCCATTATTGAAGCTCTACCATCAATAAACAACGAGAGGTGTTCAAGATGAAAGTTACATTAATTGGAATCGATTTGGCAAAGACTATTTTCCAGGCATGTGGGGTGAATCAGGCAGGCAAGAAGGTATTTAATCGCCAGCTCAGACGCAACAAGCTGATAGCATTTCTGATGCAGCATCCGGAAGCCACGATTGCGATGGAAGCCTGCAGTGGCTCCAATTACTGGGGCCGAGTGTTGGAAAAGAAAGGCTTTACGGTGATGTTAATACCACCCCAGCATGTAAAACCGTTTGTAAAGGGTAACAAGAATGATCGTAATGATGCCTTCGCGATCTGTGAAGCTGCCCGGCGGCCTGCGATGCGATGTGTTCAGCCGCGCAGCCTGGCCCAGACCGATACCATGCTCATCCACCGGATTTTAGAGCGGCGTGTCAGCGAGAGGAACTCGCTCATGAATCAGATTCGGGGCCTGCTGAATGAATATGGCGTGGTGGTTGCCCGGGGTAAAGAAAAGCTTCGCAATGAGCTGCCCTTC
>JBATHL010000675.1:0-4463 GCA_049666745.1 Gammaproteobacteria bacterium | reverse complement strand
TTTTAACACGGCCTCCGGTGGCAGGGTAAACGGCTGCACGTTGCCAATGGTTTCAAACCGTTCAATCATTTTCATGTAGCGTTCGCGATGCACACTTTTTTCCACTTCGATGTGTTGCTGGAAGGCTCGGTAGGCGTTGGCGCGAAACCGGCTTTCCACCGGCCCGGGTTCGATCAGGCTGACGTGAATATCCGTCCCGGCAAGCTCCAGGCGCAGGGTATCGCTGAAGCCTTCGATGGCGAATTTGCTGGCGTTATACGCGCCGCGCATCGACATCGCGGTAAATCCGAGGATCGAGCTGTTTTGAATAATACGGCCGTAGCCCTGTGCGCGCATGACCGGAAGGAGGAGGTTGGTCAGCTCCATCCAGCCGAATACATTGGTTTCGAATTGTTGGCGCATCGCCGCGCGGCTGAGATCTTCACAGGCGCCGGGCTGGCCATAGGCGCCGTTGTTGAACAGGGCATACAAATGCCCGCCGGTCTGTTCCAGTAGCTGCTCGACGGCTGCTTTGATACTCGCGGAATCTGCGTAATCGAGCACCAGGCACTCGATGCCGCTCTGGTCAAAAGTCGCTCGATCGTCGGCATTGCGCACGCTGGCAAAGACGCAATAACCGCGTTCATGTAAGCCCCGCGCAACACACTCGCCGATACCGCTCGAACAGCCAGTGATGAGGATACTCCGCTTTGCCGTATCGTTAATCTGCGTCATGGTTCAGGACTCGTCGAGGGCAAAGCGTTCGCGCAGAAAATGGGCGATGCCTTCCTCGTCGTGATGCCCGATGACCGCCGTCGCGGCCGATTTGATCGCAGCGTTGGCATTGGCCGGTGCGTAAGCCTCGTCGGCCGCCTCGAACATACTGAGGTCGTTGTCGCTGTCGCCAAAACAGATGACGCGCTCCAGGCCGAGCAATTCCTTCAGCGTCTTGATGGCGCCGCCCTTGCTGGCGTCACTGTGGTGAATATCGAGCCAGTGCCACGCTGCGCCCTCACGGGCGATACCGGAATAGGCGACCAGGTGCGCTTCATCCTCGACGCTGTGCACGACCGCTTTGACGGCATCGGGTGCCCCGATCGAGTTGACGTGCGTGACCGTGGCATCGGCAGGCAATTCGTCGAGCGCGCGCATCCTGACGTGGCCATCGAGCCCGAGGACCCGGACCAGCTCGAAATCGGCATCCGCTTGCAACACCGAGTGGTACACCGTGTTGTTATTGTCTTCGTCCAGGGTGAAGACGAAAGGTGTCAATCCCTGGTGGAGGCAGGCATGGACGACGTTGTCGAGCTCGGCCGCGGTGAGCGTCATGCTGCTCGAATAACGCTGCTGCTCGGGATGCCAGATCATCACGCCGTTCTTGTAAGCCTGCGGCAGGGGGAAGTGATGACCTTCGAGGATTGCCCGCGCCCCGTGCAGCGTGCGGCCCGTTGCGACGGTGTAGGCAATCTCGCGTTTCGACAACAGTTGCAGCGTCTCGCTGGTGTAAGCCGATATCGTCGATTGCCGGTTGAGCAGCGTTCCGTCGAGGTCAAATACAATGAGTTCCATCGATAACAGGTGGTGGTGAATATGGGGCGTTAGTTTCGCTGCTCGGCCGGGCCGATGCAAATCCGGAGTTCAGGAGGGCAGACAACCAGGTAATCACCGTTAGCCAGGTGTACCGAGAACTAAGCTGCCAGTTTACTAATCTCCAATTTAGTTAACTGTCACCTTAATTGGCTCATTGCATGAGCTCGGGCGGAAACAATGCTTTTTAAACGAGGCCGGAAAGAGGATGCCCCGGTTGGCGCCATTCCCGCCTATTCTTCGAGGTGCCGCAGGCGCGCTCGCAGTTCCTCTATCTCATCTAGCAATTCCAGCGCCAGCGCGGCGCCGGGTGCATTGACGCCCAGGTCTCGTTGCAGGTTTCGAGTGATACGTACCCGGCGCAGGCTGACGCTGACGAAGCGCCATTCGGCTGGTTCCGGACCCAGGGGATCGATAACTCCCTGCTCGACCAGCTCGATTATCTGTGCCTCGCTGAGTTCGCAGGCCTGGCAAAGCTGCGCCAGGGTCATTTCCACATCTTCGTCGAGAAGATCGCCGCGAAGTAGTTTCGTTTTTTTGCTGTTCATAACGGTTTAGCCTCCCATGCCGGCGCGCGGATTGAAATTGCTGGCCTGCTCGAATTCACGATAAGCCTTTTCCGCGGACGCGGAATCGGCTGGTGGCAGAGCGATCCGCAGCACCGCGTACAGGTCACCGGGGTCCTTCGCCGGGATGCCCTTGCCCTTTAGCCTCAATTTTTTGCCAGCGCCCGAATTGGGCGGAATTTTCAGGTCGAGCCGGGTTGCGGGCGTCGGTATGTTGATCTTTGCTCCCAGTGCCGCTTCCCAGGGTGCGACCGGAAGATCGAGATAAACATCCTTGCCTTCGACATGGAAAAAAGGGTGGCTTGCAAAATCCACTTCGAGGTAAAGATCGCCGGGTTCGCCCGCACCGATGCCGGCGCCGCCCTGTTTCGCCAGGCGGATGTGCTGCCCCTGGCGCACTCCCTTCGGAATGCGGACGTTGAGGGTGCGTTCATGCAATTGCGTGCGTCCATCGGCGCCCATTTGCGGATGCTTCAGGGTCAGCGTTCGGCTGGTGCCCCGGAATGCGTCTTCGACGTCGATCAACACTTTTGCGTGGCTGTCGGCGCCGCGCATGTGAAAGTCGTTCTGCCGGTGCGCGTGACCGCCGCCGCCGCGTCCCCGGCCAAACAGGCTTTCGAAGAAATCGCTGAACTGCGCGTCGTCAAACCCGGCGCCGGCATGTTCGAAACCCTGGTCCCAGTCGGGTGGGGGACGGAAATCCTGGCCGGCTTGCCAGTTTTCGCCCAGCTGGTCGTAAGCCGCGCGTTTTTCGGCGTCCTTGAGCACTTCGTAGGCTTCACCGACCTGCTTGAAGCGTTCCTCGGCGTTTGGCTCCTTGCTGATGTCGGGATGAAACTTGCGCGCCAATTTGCGGTAGGCCCGCTTGATTTCGTCCGCGGTGGCTTGCCGCGTTACCTCGAGAATGTCGTAGTAGTCTCTAAACTCCATGGATTACTCCCCGGCAGATGGAAACAGGGCCGCTGCCTGGCCGCTTCAGGGTGATGTTACCGATTTGACCAGTTCGCGCAGCGATTCCCAGGTCGTCTCGAACTCGGATTTGAAATCTTCCCAGTCGTCTTCGTTGGCCTGGATCAGCAGTTGGAACTTTTGACTGGCTGTCTCGAGCTCGACCTGCGCCTCGTCGAGCAGCGTGTAGTATTCGAGCTCGAGGTTGGTTTCAGCTTCGCCGGCCTTTTGTCTGAGCTCGTCGATCTCTTCCTTTAGTTCGTCGAGCCGGGGTTGCATCTTCTTTTCGTAAATCTCTTTCAGGTGCATGCGGACTCCGGCAATCAATCGATAAGAACGAACAATCTAATCGAAATTAAAGAAGCGGAATTGATAGCAGTCAATCAAACCTTCATTTCCAGTTGTATGGGCGCCTGTTCACGGGCTGTTTCCTGACTCCCCTGATCACCCGGCAATTCGAACAGTCAGAACATGGCGTTGAAGGTCAGCAGCATCGAGCGCCAGGAAGCTTCGCAATTCCCGGTACAGTAGACTTAATTCAACTTCCTTATCGGTGATTGGCTAAACTGCGTACAGATCTCCAGCGCATCAGGGCAGGCAGCCCGGTAATCACCGTTAAGCAGGTATAATGTCCTCCGAATTACCGAACTGCTGTCTCGACTGGCGGTTCGCAGCGATCTACCAGCAGCGGCTGATCGTATTACTAACCAGTGAAATCCATACCTACCCGAGAGCCACGAAATGAACGACAACGAATACACCCCACCCCAAGTCTGGACCTGGGACAGTGAAAGCGGCGGCAAATGGGCCGGCGTCAACCGGCCGATCGCCGGGCCCACCCATGAGAAAGTGCTGCCGGTAGGCGACGCGCCCTTGCAACTCTACTCGCTCGGAACTCCCAATGGCATCAAGATCACGGTGATGCTGGAAGAGCTACTGGCAATGGGCAAGACGGATGCCGCCTACGACCTGCACACCATCAAGATTGGCGATGGCGAGCAATTCGGCTCCGACTTCGTCAAGCTCAACCCGAATTCGAAAATCCCGGTGTTACTCGACCAGTCCAAATCACCCGCGCAATCGGTGTTCGAATCCTGCGCGATTCTTTTCTACCTGGCGGAAAAATTTAGTGCGCTGCTTCCCGGGGACGTGGCCAACCGCACGGAATGCCTGTCCTGGCTATTCTGGCAGGAGAGCAGCGCGTCTTTCCTCGGCGGTGGCTTCGGCCATTTCTACCGCTACGCACCTTACCCGATGGAATACCCGATCAATCGCTATGCCATGGAAACCAAGCGCCAACTGGATGTGCTGGATCGTCACCTGGCCGAGCGCGAATACATGTGCGCCAGCGGGTATTCGATCGCCGACATCGCGATCTGGTGC
>JBATHL010000674.1:0-3908 GCA_049666745.1 Gammaproteobacteria bacterium | reverse complement strand
TTCTGGACCTTGCATGCGCTACGACACGGTTTCAAACATGGCTTGCCGCGTTACCTGAGACTGCGCATGAACAGCCACCAATACGACGACCAGGAGCGAGTCTGGGTGCATGCAGCTTCGGTCGGTGAGGTACGCGCCATCACTCCTTTGGTGCAGGCCTTGATGCAACAGGGCGAAAAAATATTATTCACCAGCTTTAGCGCGACCGGGTACCAGGCGATTCAACACGATTTCGCGAATTCGGTGTCCAGCGCCATTATCCCCATCGACCACTGCTCGCATTGCCATGGGTTCTTCCGACGGCATAAGATCAAGCTGGGCCTGGTCATGGAAACCGAACTCTGGCCCGAATTGCTGTATCAGGCCCGCAAACAGGGTATAAGGCTACTGTTGGTCAGCGCTCGACTGTCGCATAAATCGCTGCATGCAGGCAAATTCGTACGTACTCTGCTATCGACAACGCTTGGGTATTTCGAGCGCATCCTGACGCGCAACAGCGCAGATCGCGACGCATTGCTCAGCATGGGCGCCAGCGAAGACAGGATTACGATTGTTGGTAATCTCAAATCGCATGCTAAAGCGACGCCACGGCAACCCAGATTGATCGAACGCGACTACCTGATCCTGGCATCCAGTCATAAGGGCGAGGAACAACAGTTTCTGCAGGCACGCCCCGCCGAACTCAAACATTATCTGTTGGTACTTGCACCTCGACACCCGGATCGTAGCGCAGCGATTCAGACTCAAATCGAAGCCCTGGGGATGAATTACTCGGTGCGCAGCAAGGCACAGGCTATCGATCAAAACACCGAGGTATACCTGGCAGATACCCTCGGCGAATTAAAATCGTTAATGACCTATGCCCGGGTAGTTATCATGGGAGGTTCTTTCGATACCACCGGAGGTCACAACCTGATCGAGCCGGCCGCTCTCGGTTGTGCCATTATCACCGGTGCCTCGGATAGCAACATCGTCGAGGATATCAAAATGCTGGGCCCCGACCGCGGTGTATTACAGGTTGCATCTATGGCTGACTGCTGGCAGGCGATAACGCGATTAATCAGTTATCCCGAAGAGGCCCTTGCGCTTGGGCGTGAGGCTCAATCCCGACTTGGGCAGCAACCCGATATCATCCAGAAATACATGACTGCCATCAAACCCTGGCTTTAATTATGGAATCATTTACGACTGGTAGCCATCCATCAGGGCTTGCCAGTCGTCATCATCGAAATGGAGCTGCCGATTTCGATGTCTCTTTTCGAGCGAGCGCTGAAAGCGGTACAGTGGTCGCCACTGCCAGTCACCGATAACATTCATGACCCGCGCCATGTCGAAGTCAATCAGGTAGAACCGATCCCGGCTGTCGATCAGTAAATTGTCAGAAGTAAGGTCGACGTGACGTATGCCTGCGGCATGCATTCGCTTAACCAGTAAACCGATGCGATGCCAGGACCCGGGCTTAAGCGCTTCGCGCTCCAGGCGCTGCGTCAACATCTCGGTATCTTGCAGGAAAGCTGTTATCAATGCGGCGCGATACCACAGACCGGACCGGCAAATACAGGCCGCGATGGGTTCGGGTACGGGCAAGCCCGCTCTGCGTGCCCGCTCGAGGATTTTCCATTCCCGCCAGGGGCGAGACAGGAATTTACCCATCCACAGGTATTGATCGCTGAGCAGTTTGCCGACCGCACCGCCGCGATGGTAACGGCGCAGAATCGCGTCCTTGCCGTCCAGCCTGATGCGAACACTGCCGCCACGCCCGCTGTTGATTACTTCGTAGCCAGGACGTTGCTGCCAATAACCGGCTTCAAAATGCTCATCGAGAAACTGGCTCTCGTCATCCCGCTGTTGCAGGATGTAACATTTCGACGACTTAACCTCGCGCACTAAACTGGCCGATTTCTGCGACCGCAACCTGTGGTCGATTCACATTGTTGACCAGCATCGATCCGTCAGCCGAGACCCCGTCGATACTGATTTCAGTAATACTGGCGGCGTCGATCTCGGGATTCATCGAAGTAATTTTATGGTAGTGCGGCGTGTACCCGATCCACTGACCCAGCTCGCTGTTGATCTGCTGCTCCCATAGCACCTCGGCCCGGGTTCCCGGATGCCGGGCTAATTCACTTCGCTTCAGCTCAGCCGCCAGCGCATGCATTTCACGACTGCGTGCCTTTTTTATCGCACCATCCAACTGCTCCGGCAACCTCGCTGCCTTGGTGCCCGCACGAGCTGAAAAGGGGAATATATGCACGTGTCCGAACCCGGTTCTGGAGACAAAATTCACGGTCTGACGCCATTCCTGCTCGCTTTCTCCCGGAAAACCGGTAATCAGGTCCGTCGTCACATTAAACAATGGGATAGCCTCGCGCGCCTTATCGACCAGGCGTGCAAACTCGTCAGTCTTGCAACGTCGTGCCATACGCCGCAACACCGAGTCGCTGCCACTTTGAATCGGCAAGTGCATATGGGGCATCAGGCGCGGATCGCGGAACAATTTAAAAAAGTTATCTGGCAAGTCCCAGGGTTCGACCGAGGCCAGTCGTATACGAGGGATATCAGTATGCTGCAGAATTTCATTCAGCAAGCGGTACAAACTGGAATCGATATCGCTGCCATAACCGCCTACATGAACCCCGGTCAGGGCAATTTCGCGCACGCCCTGTTGATGCAGGAGGTTGATCTCGGCCAGAATTTCCGCCTCACTGCGGCTGCGCTCCGCCCCCCTGGCAATGGTGACGATGCAATAGGTACAGCGGTATCGACAACCATCCTGTATCTTGATAAAGCCGCGGTGGCGGCCGCGCAGCAGCAGGGCATTCGGTGATTCGCCAAACACCGGCTCTACAGTCGTGTTGCTCGCCGTTTGGGCGGCAAGCAATCCCAGTGTCTGCTCAACCAGTTGCTCTTTTTGCTGGTTGTCTACCACCAGGTCTACACCCAGATAGTTTTTGACCGCATCGGTATTCAAACTGGCGTGACATCCCGTGACCACCAGTGCAGCATCTGGGTTTTTACGCTGCAGGCGACCAATTTGCTGGCGTGATTTCCGATCCGCCTGTGCGGTAACCGCGCAGGAATTGAACACCACGACATCGGCTTCTGCGGTATCGGTAGTCACCTGGTGGCCATGCAGCATGAACTGGTTTGCCCAGGTTTCAAGCTCCGCTTCATTGAGCCGGCAGCCAAGCGCCTGGAAATTGATGTACACGGTTCGAAGGCTCGTTAAAAAAGTTCGCGGATTGTAGCAAGAAAACGAGCAACGAAATATTTGTTATTCGTTGACCTTACACCGGGTGGCTACCTCGAAGGTGGGCAGCTGGCGTCACAGGGGACTAGCGGACTTTGGCGCTGGCCGAATCCGAGTTGCCGCGGTTGTCGAGCCAGGAGATTGTGATTGTGTCACCTTTACGACCCGGAATTTGAAACGACAGGAAGGGGTTTCTTGAGATCGACTTGCCCCAGAACGCTTCCATGATAATTTTCCGATTACGACTTACTATGACTTCTTTAATGAAATGTGGTGGAACCTTCTTACCGGTTTTCTTGATTTTGCGCTGCCCGGTTTCCATTGGATGGTTAATGATGCTCTTTACCGTCACCTGCCCATCGATGTCGTAGGCGCGAATTTTTATCGACCCGGCCACGGCTATGCTCCGCAACTGTTGCGACCAACCCGTATCGGCCGCGAGTTTGCGTACAACACCCCGTCGGCCTTGACGACAACCAGTAAATCGCTGGTATCGTTCATCCGTATGCGTGTTGAGACGAAGCTTTGTGATTCGTAAAGCCTGAAGTAAGCGGTAAAAGGCGATCTGTTTCCCGCCACCACAAGCGCAATTGACTCGGTATTTTCAAAACCGGATCTAATCCTGACAGGTACCATGTTGGCATCACTGGCTATATGC
>JBATHL010000673.1:0-2522 GCA_049666745.1 Gammaproteobacteria bacterium | reverse complement strand
GTCGAGCACCTTGCCGGAGACGTCGCGCGGCTCACCTTCACTCGGTGCAACGTGCATGCGGAATCCGGGGCCGGCGTTGACCTCGACGATGGCCCCGCCAACGTCTTTGTATGACAGCGTGATGTCGTCGGTAATAAAATCGACACCACCGATATCGAGTCCGACGGCGCGTACCGCCCGTACCGCCATTTCGCGGTTATCCGGATGTACCACATCGGTTAAATCGATGGCGGTACCACCGGTAGACAGGTTGGCGGTAGAACGCAGAAAAAAGACTTCGTCTTTCTTCAATACGGTTTTTTCATCGTAACCGGCATCCTGCATCAGCCTTTTCGCCTGGCTGTCGAGTTCGAGTCGCGTGAGCACTTTTTCGTGGCCAATACCACGCCGGGGATCTGCATTGACGATATCGACCAGTGCTTCGATCGACTTTTTACCATCGCCGACCACGTGACCCGGCACCCGTTTGGCAACCGCTACCAATTCATTGTTGACCACCAGCATGCGATGGTCGTAACCGGTGACAAAGCTCTCGGCCAGCACGAAGCGCGACCTACCCTGCTCTTTGGCAAAATGAAAAGCCTCGCGCACCTCTGCGTCGGTGGTCAGGTTGATGCTGATACCGCGGCCGTGGTTAGCGTCCAGTGGTTTGATGACCACCGGGTAACCCATACGATTAACCGCGCTGACTGCCTCGTCTTCGTTGCTAAACATGGTTTGCTTCGGTACCGGCAAGCCCATGTCGCGCAATACGCTATGGGTGCCTTCCTTGTCGCTCGCGAGCGAGGTGGCAATGGTGCCGGTATCGCTGGTCACCGTGGCCTGGATACGTTTCTGGTACTTGCCATGGCCGAACTGCACCAGGCTGTAATCGTTCAGGCGCAACCAGGGAATGTCCCGCTCCACCGCGGCGTCAACCAGCGACTGCGTACTGGGGCCAAACTCACGCCGCTGGGTACGGCGCACAAAATCTTCCAGTTCATTTTCAAAATTAAAATCGGCGCTGATTTTGTAATCGACTTGTTGCTGCAGATGTTCGGGCAATAAATGCATCAGCAGGCGCAGCGCCAGGTGCCCGGCCTCGATACCGGCATCACGCTGTTTGTAGGCATACACCATGTTGTACATGCCGGTTTCACCGGTGGTGCGCGTGCGACCGAAAGAAACCCCGGAACCGGCGATATTCTGAATCTCGAGCGCGACGTGCTCCATGATATGCCCCATCCAGGTGCCCTCATCCTCGGTCAGGCGACGAAGAAAACCGCCCGCTTCGCGATAGGAACAACCGTGCTCCTGCAGACTGGGCAACGCCTGTTGCAGACCATCGGTAAATTCCCTGCCACATTTGACCGACGGCCAGTCGATCAGCACACCGATATCGAGCACCATGCGAATCACCGGGAAGTTTGCGTAAATGCTGGGTCCTACATAAACGTTGGTTGCGGTTATTTTCATTTGCTGGATCTCGTTTTTTTGGGTGGGTAGGGTTTGCGCTCGTAGATGTCGAAACGGCAGCCTTTCGACAGCACATGCAGTTTCAGGTCGAGCAGGCTGAGGGACTCGTTCTTCTTCGCCCGGTCCATCGACGAGTAACTTAAGTGTTCGGGGTCGATAATCGTAACCGAACCGCTGCCTTCGACTTCGAAGACCTGGTCGGGAGCGATAAAAATAGCGGTATCTTCGTCGATACCGACGCCCATCATAAAGGGGTTATAGGACACCGCGGTTAACAGCCGGCCGAGGCGATCGCGCTGGCTGAAATGCTGATCGATGATCACCGCGTTGGTCAATCCCAGTCCGGGTGCCAGGTTGACGCCATCGGCCTGGGGCGAGAGACCCATCGAACCACCGGCGATCATGTGCTCGGGCATGATTGCAGCGCCGGCGGAAGTTCCCGCGACATGCACGCCGGCGGCGTTGAGGCGGCGAACTTTCTGCGCCACCAGGGTGCCACCCAGGATCGTCGACAGGCGCAATTGATTGCCGCCGGTGATAAAAATACCGGTAGCGTCGCTGAGTTGTTCGATATACTCCTCGCGATCGGCATCGGAGCGCTCGCTAATCGGTAGCGAAATGGCGCTGGCAACGCCGATCTTGTTGAAGATTTCGATATAACGATCGCCGGTATCGGGCAGGTTAGAAGCCGTCGGAATGATCACGATGTGCGCTTTACGCCCACCACAAAGCCTGGCGAAACGCCGCAGTACCCGCATCGAGCCGGTGCGTTCTTCAGCGCCGCCAATCGGTATTACGTAGCCGCGGGTCTGGTCTTCTCGATGAGGGGATGGACTCATAAAATTCTCTTGGTTTTTATTCTTCGAACAGGCCGCTAAGCAGCTGCCGCCCGTCTTTTAAATGCCAGCTACCCCTGGCCATTACGTGGTCGATACGATTAGCCTGGTCCAGCACTACCTGGTCGGCATCGAGTCCCTGCCCGATACGCCCCTTTTGCTGCAACTTGAGCAGGCTGGCGACATTACTCGTCATCAACGGCAACACGGTCTGTTCAGGCAACCCGTTAT
>JBATHL010000672.1:0-3253 GCA_049666745.1 Gammaproteobacteria bacterium | reverse complement strand
CTGTTCCACCGCGCGCAATTCGTAGCGGCATTGTTCCTTTGAAGAATAGCGGCTGTTGGGGCGCCTTTCCTGACGAATATTGACCAGTCGATCGAGGTCTGTTGTCAGACCATACAAATCTCGTTTGAACTGGCGCAGGGGTTCGGGTAGCTGCTCGAACTCCATATCCTCCTCGGTAATCGGGTAGTTAGCCGCCTTGATGCCGAACTGCAGTGCGAGATAGAGACAGCTTGGCGTTTTGCCGGAGCGTGAAACGCCGACCAGGATAATATCCGCCTCCCCGTAGTTTTGCGATTTACCCCCATCGTCATGCTGCATCGCGTAGTCGATCGCATCAATGCGTGATTCGTAGATTGACGGGTTAACGGTACGATGCGACTCCCCGGGCTGATGGTGCTCGGCCGCGAGCACCTTTTCCAGGCGCGGCAGGATATCGCCAAAAGGATCGATTATCAGCGCCTTACTCTGGTTAATGATTTTTACCAAATCGGCGTCACCCATGGTGCATATGACGATAGGTAACTGGTTCGCCCCATTAATACTTTGATTGATTTCATCGCTGACGGCATGCGCTTTTTCGAGGGTATCAACAAACGGGATGGTTCGGGTTTGAAACTGGTGGTCGGGAAACTGTGCGAGCAAACTCATGCCAAGCGTCTCAGCGGTGATGGCGGTTCCGTTGGAAACAAAAAATACCTGGCGGATGGCTGATGGCATGCTGCTGTGAGTTCCTCGAATTGGCTTCGGTTTCAGGTTCATATACTAGTATAATCGGCGCCCAATACGTAACTGTTGTGTCATACCGAGAAACTATTTATGTCAGAGAATATTGTGCCACTGGATCAGCTGGGCATGAACGACGTCCCCCGGGTCGGAGGGAAGAACGCTTCGCTTGGAGAAATGATCAGCAAACTGGGTAATCTCGGGGTTGAAGTGCCCGGTGGTTTTGCGACGACTGCTAGCGCGTTTAACGATTTTCTGGACCAGGCGGGCATCCGTGAACAGATTCACGCGGCCCTCGACCAGCTTGATACCGATGATGTGAAGCAACTGGCCCTATGCGGCAAGAAAATAAGAAGCTGGATTATTGATTCCCCTCTGCCCGCACAATTTCAGCAGGAGATTACCCAGGCTTACCAGGCAATGGCGAACGATGGCAAAGATGCCACCGTAGCGGTGCGTTCGTCGGCGACCGCGGAGGACCTGCCCGATGCTTCTTTTGCCGGGCAACAGGAAACCTATCTGAACATCAGTGGCATTGACCAGGTCCTGCATGCGATCAAGCTGGTGTTTGCATCCCTGTTCAATGATCGGGCGATATCTTATAGAGTGCACCAGGGGTTTGCGCATGCCGAGGTATCACTGTCGGCGGGAATCCAGCGCATGGTGCGCAGCGATCTCGCCGCCAGTGGCGTCATGTTCAGCATCGATACCGAGTCAGGCTTTGAAGACGTTGTGTTCATTACCAGTAGTTATGGTCTGGGTGAAACTGTGGTACAGGGGGCGGTAAATCCTGACGAATTTTATGTCTATAAGAATAATCTCGATACTGCCCGGCTTAGCATCCTGAAGAAAAACCGTGGCAGTAAATTGATCAAGATGATTTACGCGCAGGAAGATGCGCCCGAGCAGGCGATTCAGACGGTTGACGTCGATGAGCAGGAACGTAACCTGTTTTCAATCGACGATGCGGATATCACCGCGCTCGCAAAAATGGCGGTCACCATTGAACAGCACTATGGTCGTCCGATGGATATCGAATGGGCTAAAGACGGGGAGAATGACAAGCTCTATATTGTCCAGGCCCGTCCTGAAACGGTGCAGTCCCGCGCTGGCAGCATAATTGAGCGCTACCAGCTCAAACAAAAGTCAGCCGTGCTGGTAAGTGGACGCGCCGTTGGCAATCGAATCGGACAGGGCCCGGCCAAGGTGATAAACGACCTGTCGCAGATGGACCAGATCGAAGCGGGTGATGTGCTGGTTACCGATATGACCGATCCGGACTGGGAACCGATCATGAAAAAAGCCGCCGCGATTGTCACCAATCGAGGTGGACGTACCTGTCATGCCGCAATCATTGCCCGCGAACTGGGTATTCCGGCACTGGTCGGAACAGGCAGTTGTACCGAGGATATTTCGCATCTCAGCGAAGTTACCATTTCCTGTGCAGAAGGAGATACCGGTTACGCCTATGCGGGATTGCTCGAATTCGATTATCAGCAGCACGAGTTATCTAAGATGCCGGATATCCCCGTCAAGGTATCGATGAACGTCGGCAACCCGGAACGCGCGTTCAGTTTTTCAAGATTGCCACATGCCGGAATCGGACTGGCCCGTCTCGAATTTATTATCAGTAATATGATTGGTATCCACCCCCGTGCGTTACTGGAATTCGACCGCATGGACAAGGATTTGCAGCTTGAAATCGAGCAACGCATTGGCGGCTATGCCGGGCCAGTCGAGTACTACGTCGATAAACTCAGCGAAGGTATTGCCACCCTGGCCGCGGCGTTCGCACCGGAGCGCGTCATCGTGCGTATGTCAGACTTCAAATCGAATGAGTACGCACACCTCCTGGGTGGCGACATTTTTGAACCGCATGAAGAAAACCCGATGCTGGGTTTCCGTGGCGCATCGCGCTACATCAGCGACGATTTCAAGCCGAGTTTCGAGCTTGAATGCGAGGCCATCAAGCGCGTGCGTGATGAAATGAATTTGAAGAATCTTGAAATCATGATTCCGTTCGTGCGTACCCTGAACGAAGCCAGTGCCGTGCATCAGTTGCTGAACGAAAATGGGCTTGAACGCGGTGTCGATGGCTTCAGGGTCATCATGATGTGCGAGATTCCATCCAATGTAATTCTGGCCGATCAGTTCCTGGAATACTTCGACGGCTTTTCTATCGGGTCGAATGATCTGACTCAATTGACGCTCGGCCTTGACCGTGACTCGGGCCTGGTGGCCGCGTCATTTGACGAGCGCGATCCGGCGGTAATGAAACTATTGCAGCAGGCTATCGAGGCCTGCAAGGCCGCTGGTAAGTACGTCGGTATATGTGGTCAGGGACCATCAGACCATCCGGATCTTGCGGAATGGCTGCTGGAACAGGGAATCAGCAGCATATCGCTCAATCCCGACTCCGTTATCGAAACCTGGCTATTCATGGCTGAGCACTGCAAGAAAGATTGATCAATGGCTGAATTTGCTGCTCTCGCGCAAGGCATTTACTGTATCGACGCACTCTATGTTAAAC
>JBATHL010000671.1:0-1813 GCA_049666745.1 Gammaproteobacteria bacterium | reverse complement strand
TCGGTGGTCGATGCTGTTTCAACGCGATCCAAAGTGAAATTTCGCTATTATGAAACCGGCTCAACCTTTGAGTATGAAACCGTGCGCTGGCTGTGGACGACCAAGCGCGAGTTAGACGTAGCCAAGTAAACCGGGGAAGACAAAACCATGAAACAGACAATTTACGCGTTTACTATCTGGCTCCTTTTTGTGCCGTTGTCCAGTGGCGTTAGCCATGCAGACACCATTCGTGTGGGCACCACCCAGCCCCTGACCGGAAAATTCAAGGATTTTGGTGAAGAGCAACTGCGCGGCATACAGATGTGGGTGCATGATATCAATGCCCGCGGCGCCTTGCTGGGCAAGGATGTGGAACTGGTTTACTACGATGACTATTCCGAGGCCGCTCGCAGTGCCATGCTCTACCGTCAGTTAATCGAGAAAGACAAGGTCGACCTGCTGATAGGACCCTATTCATCCGATACCACACTAGAGGCGAGCAGCATTGCCGAGCAGCATAACTTCCCGATGGTGGCTTCAGCGGCCTCGGCCGAGAAAATCTGGCAACGCGGCTATAAAAATATCTTCGGCACGGATAAACCTGCTGCCAACTATATGGATATTGCCATTTCCGTAGCGCAGGAAAATGGCGCTAAGACGTTCGACCTGATCTCCTCAGATGGTGCATTTTCGCGAGATGTCGCCGAGGGTGTACGCGAGGAAATTGCCCGTCGTGGCTTGACGCTGCTACTGGATGAGGTGTATCAGCTTGACCAGACGGACTTTAGCGCACTGGCGAAGAAACTGCGTAACAGTAAAGGCGAGGTTTTACTGGGCGCGACTTATCTGCATGACTCACTTGCTATCAGCAAGGCTATCAGGGCAGTTGGTGGTCCATTGAGGGACAAGCATGATATGGTCGCGTTGACAGTCGGGCCGGCATTACGGGAATTTGGTGATGAATTTGGCCCTGCTGCCGAGGGCATCGTGGGTGTGGTGCAATGGCTGCGCAGCGTGAGAAAGCCCGGTTCCCAGGATTTTGCCTACCGCTATCGCCTGAAGTACGGTTACAACCCCGGGGTGCATGCTGTTGTCGGTTACAGCGCAGGCCAGGTCTTGGAGGCGGCGGTGCGACTGGCGGAAAGCACTGACAAAGATGCCGTTCGCGAACAGCTGGGTAAGTTGGAATTCCATTCATTGATGGGTAACTACAAGGTCGATGAAACGGGTCGGCAAATTGGTAAACGCATGTATTTGCTGCAATGGCAGAATGATCAGCGCCGCCTGGTTGCCCCGCCTGACGTGGCAGAGCGCAAGCTGATTTACCCGCGCAAATAATCACGCCAGTAAGAATAGCAAGAAAGCGCATGGGTCAGTTCCTTTCGGATTCCACCCGGGTTCTTGCGGAATTCACGACTGACTGGACCTGATTAGCGCCAGGCTGGAAGCGTTTGTTCATTCACACATAAATACACACCCAGCAACAGACCCGCCATTCCGGCGAAAGCCGGAATCCATCTTTGGGACCACCGACTGATTCATTCTTGGGGCAACGGTGGTCAGTTTATCCTGGCGATTCCAGAACTGGATCTGCTTGTCGGAACTACCGGAAGTAACTACGACGAAGTCCTGATTGAGGAGCAGAAGCAAATTTTTCACATGCTGTACTCTTTCATCCTGCCTGCGGCCGTTTCCGGCCAAACTGGGATCCTGATTTCCGCTTCCAGGTCGTGCGCCAGTCACACTGGTTTTCGCGCGAACGGCTGCCCCACCCCCCGGGAAGCGGGCGTTCGCTTTCGCTGGTCGAACGGCGGCTGTGAGTCGTAGATCGTAG
>JBATHL010000670.1:0-2626 GCA_049666745.1 Gammaproteobacteria bacterium | reverse complement strand
TCCCAAGTCTGCTGATGGCGATTAATTCACCCTTTCAAAATCATCCAGCACCCATGTTTTTTCTATATAACCCTCAGTGGGTCCGTAGAAACGAAATACCACGAAGAAACCCTTCTCGGCGTTCGTCCTGACACAGTTGTTTTCTTTGCCCTTCGGTGCTGCTGATGGACCAAAGAAAACATCTACCGAACCATCGGCATTGGCTACAGGGTTATCCATACTGCCGATAGACCGGTTGGTGTTTCCACCCGCATCCAGTAGCCCGCGCGTGGTTGGGTCGTAGGCTGTCACCGCCCAAAAACGTTTAACCGGTGCGTTGGCTGGTACGCGCAACCTGTAGTTGACGGCACCATCAAGGTACTCACCCTTATTGTCACGGAAAGCTGTAAGATAGGCGGTACCTTGGCCTGGCGTTGTTGAAACCAGGTTGGGTGAAACCACGATGGCCTGGTAGTGCCACAAGGTTCGTGCATCGATGTCGTTGACACCATCGCGCTCAAATGTCGTGTTATGCAGAAACATCTTTTCCCAGTGACGTTCCGGCCAGTATTTGATATCGGGATCACGTGAGGCATAAACGATAGCCCGCGACATCGCGACACCCTGTCTCGCACCCTGGTCCAGGATCTTCTGCATGCGTGCATCAGGGTTGAAGGGCTTGCCTTTTTTGATGCCAAGCGATGCCAGGCGACCCAATTGCTCAGGGTCAAATAATGTCGTCGGTTCGTATTGAATGATTTCATTCAGCATTTCAAATACGGAACCGTCTTCCGCCGGTAGCGGATTGATGCCCATACCTGTGGTGTTGGCATAGTTGCCCTGACGTGGGCCGGTGGCCAGCGGGTAGACCTTCAGGTTCTGCCTGAACCAGTCAACGGCCTGTTCACCCAGGCCGACTTCGCCAAAACCACGCATCATCACCCAGATACGGTAGCTTGTTGATTCAATGGGGAAATAGCCTTCTGGAATCTCGCCTTTGTAGGCAGGGGGTACGAACAGGTACTTGCCGCCTTCACCCTTGTCGGGTCCGACAAAGCCAAAGTCAACCATGAACTTGAACAGACCGTCGTTGGCCGTGCCATACATACCAGGTGGAATATCAACCACCGTGGGCCCGTCGACTTTCAGGTCGAGCGAAGCGATAGCGTATACGGTGCTGTTATTGCCGGTCAGGAAGGGTTCATTGGGTGACCAGCCAGGGCCCGCTGCAACTGCGATGTCGGATGACGTTTTGAATTTGAAGTCACGAATCTGCGATTTAACAATGGCATACACCGAAAGCGCGGGATAAAAATCCATATACGCCTGAGTGGCACGCTGCAGATCCAGTTCATCGTAGATTTTTTTAGTCGTTTCATCGGTAGGAAACGCTTCCAGATCAAACTCCAGGGTTCCGAAATTTGTCTCAATCGTGTCCGGGGCCGGTTTAAAATCAGCGCCGACCTGTTTCTCACCCGCCGTTTCAAACAGGTTAATCGATTGTTCGCTGGTACCAGCCAGAAGCTGTGCTGACAAACCAAATAGCAGCAAGCCGGCCAGGGTCGAATGGATAAAGGGAGTTGTATTCATTTCTGCGCTCCTGTGCAAGATAGTGCAAGTCTACGACAAGTCACAGAGCCACACCCCCCCTTTTGGAGGGTATTTTGGAGGGGGCGCAGGGAATGACGTCCCCCCTCTCTCAGTGTAGTGTCAACCCTTAAAGTTAGGATCAGTGGTTACCAGAATGTTCAGCACACGGCTTGCTCGCGCAGGCAAGGTTCTACGTCAAGCGAGTGTAACGTCGTGATGGACATTCTGGTAACCAGCCGCAGGGCGAGTCCGCAAGCAATCCTGCCAGGAAAAGTGTGGCTAGTGATTTCATTTTCATCGTTGAGCCTCCTTTTGTTCCGACGAGGCGAGTTTTAACCCGCCCCTCATCCTATTCAAGCCTGTTTAACTATTTTACTTCTTCAATTTCACGGGTATAGGAAGCATTAAAGCTATATTGCCAGAAACCTGCATCTATTGAAAATTGCGCTACGTCGGCATTAGAGTTAATTCGCCGTGAATTGTCTCAAGGGTTAAGAGGTAAAGACTGGATTCTGCTCTTTTACCACTCCAATTCACGCCAACACCAATCACAGGGCGAAAAAACCCATATCACTTCCAGGTTAGAAGCAGAAAGTCAGGAATATGATTCCGATTTTTTTCAGTCGAACAATTCCACTACCGGCGAAGCTCGACAATCCGGCAACCATGCTGTTGCTGCAGAAGTTGCATTGTCATCCAGGTGAGCGAGTATCTTCTGAATAACTGCCGGGTCTTCGATACTAGCGATGATCCTAACATCACCTCCACATTCACTGCAGGTTTCTATGTCGGTATCAAATACCCGCTTCAGCCGTTGTGCCCATGTCATCGAGGCACGTTTTTCAGTAGAGGTTTGGTCGGTCGCATCGGCTGGCTGGGTCTTTTTACGTTTGCTCCGTCTGACCGGTGTTACCCTTGCGCGGTATTGACTGTTGGGAGCGAACACTCCGTGAAAGCGGGTGAGGTTTACTCTGGGCCTGGGAACCAAGGCGACTAGCCTAGATATAAAATCCAGCGGTTCAAATATGACATGGGTGGTGCCGTTGCGCCACGGTGT
>JBATHL010000669.1:0-2029 GCA_049666745.1 Gammaproteobacteria bacterium | reverse complement strand
TATTTTTGTCGGTCTTCGTAGATAGATATTACCTTGGCTACGATTTCCTCGAGCAAGTCGCTCTGTTGGCCCAACATCGATATCACGTCGTCGCTTACCAGGATGTGCGCCAGGTTGCGTTGCACTCGATGCAACGTCCTGCGTTCCTGGTACTTCGAAAGCCAGCCGGAAAGCCAGGTCTTTTCCCGGGTTTTAGCCAACACAAAAGTCTCGAGTCTTTGAAACAGTGTCTGCTCCTCCGACTCGTCGACTTCTCCGATACTGCCTTCACCGAGTCGCAGCGATTCCTGCACGGCATGCAAGCGGTTGTTCATATCGAGATAAATGTACTGGCTGATAACGCCAGTCTCGTAGAGTGATTTCAACGATTCCCGCTCCACTCGATAAGCTCTGAATTCAGCAAAATATTCGTCGTTCTCGTGCGCTATTGTTTCGTCTTCTTCGATGCCACTGGAGAAGGTGGTATGAATCTGCTCCTGTAGTGGAACAACCGCGCCCCGCGGCACAATTTTGCTGGCGGCGAGGCTCGACAGATATCCCTGTGAAGTTTCTTCGGCACTATGCAACGAGTTTCGATACTCCAGCTCCTCTCCCCTGGAAAACTCGCTCAGGCCGAGAAAATGCATCAGCGGGCGTATCGTGGGTGCACTGACCAACAGCGTAAACAGGACGACCCCGAGCGTGACTTCGAACAGGAACTGGCGCTCCGGCAAATCGCTGGGGATTGAAAGCACCACGGCGATAGCCAGACCGCCCTTGAGGCCGCCCCACCACATGATGTGGCGTTCGCCCATGCTGATGTGTGGCAACTTGAACCGTTTTACCGCCAGCGGGACCAGGGTATAAATAGACAAAGCTCGTGCACTCAACACCAGCGCGATAGCGATGATTATGGGACCGAGCTGGTTGAAAAGCGTGCCGACACTGATCGATAAGCCCACCAGTAAAAACAGCAACGAATTACAGCATAACGCGATGACCTCCCAGACCTCGCTGATGGCATGGGTAGTATCCTGGCGAAACCGGGTCACACCGAATCGCCTCAGGGCAACTGCAGATCCAACCACGGCCATGACGCCCGAAACGTGAAAACTGTGCTCGGCAATGACGAAGCTGGCGTAGGCGATGATGATCGACGAGGTCAGAATCACGCTGATTCCGCTGTTCATTCTATATAAAACTTCGCAGACCACGAAACCCAGCAGGGCGCCGAACAGGGCACCACCGATAAACACACGCAGGAAATCCAGGAATACGTTATCCAGGTCGGACCAGCCGATACCGCCACCTTCGACAGCTATTCCGAGCAGTATCGTAAAAGCCACGATAGCGGTCGCGTCGTTAAGCAGGGATTCGCCCTCGACCAGAACATTCAGGCGGTTCGGAGCACCCAGTTCCTTGAACAGTGCCACCACCGCGACCGGGTCGGTGGCGGAGATTAACGCGCCGAACACCAGGGCGACAATCAGCTTGACATCCAGTGCCCACCAGACCCCCAGCCCGACCACGAAGGTGGACATCAGCATCGCGGGGATCGCCAGAATCAGAATGGGCGGCAGATCCTTGATCATCTGCCGGGCATCCAGTGCAAACCCGGATTCAAAGATGAGCGCGGGCAGAAACACGAATAACATGATTTCGGGGCTTAAGCTGAAATCCTGCAGCGGTTCCATGAAATGCAGCAGGTGGGACAGTTTGCCCAGTAGCATGCCCACCAGGACCAGGATAACCGTGAACGGAACCGGCAGGTTACGGCAGGTCCCCGTGATCAGCATGGCTATGCCCAACAGGACTACCAATACATAGACGAGTTCCGAAGCCGGCATAGCTATTTACCCAGGCCAGTGAGTTTATCAATTGCGCTGCGATCCATGGTCTGGACCATGCCCCAAAAGCAATCAAGTTTACATAGTAAGGCTAAATCCTTTGAAAACCGAATTATTGATATACATCAAGCCAGGACTTGACCGTTGATGACGAGGAATCAGAAGGTGTAACGTACCGTGCCCCCCAGGGAATAGACCAGGTT
>JBATHL010000668.1:0-24387 GCA_049666745.1 Gammaproteobacteria bacterium | reverse complement strand
ACCTGGGCCAGCCTGCCCTGATTGATCACCGCGATGCGGTCAGACATGGTCAAGGCTTCGCGCTGGTCATGCGTCACATAGACGGTGGTTACGCCTAGTTTTTCGTGCAGGTGCTTAAGCTCGATTTGCATTTGTTCGCGCAATTTTTTATCCAGAGCGGAAAGCGGTTCGTCCATCAGCAGGATGCGTGGGCGAAACACGAAAGCGCGGGCGAGCGCCACCCGTTGTCGCTGCCCCCCGGAAAGCTGGTCTATGCTTCGATCGCCAAGATCGGACAACTGGACGGTTGCCAGCGCTTCGGCAACGCGCTCGGCGCTTTCTGTTGCGCTGACCTGGCGCAGTTTCAATGGAAAAGCGACATTTTCTGCAACCGACATGTGTGGGAACAGGGCATAGCTCTGAAACACCATACCGACGTTGCGTCGATGCGGTGGTGTGAGGATCATCTCTGATTCACCGAAGCGAATACTGCCCGCGTCAGGCCTGTTGAATCCGGCAATGGCCATTAACAGCGTGGTCTTTCCTGATCCTGAAGGTCCTAACAGGGTCAGGAACTCGCCGCTACGGACCTCGAGATCTACCGAATCCAGCGCATAGAACTGGTCAAATTTCTTGGTTAAACCCTGTATATGAATCGGCAGTGCAGTCGAAATTTCCGACGACTGGTTATCGGCATGAGTGGTCAAATTTAAAGCCCCGTTTGCCATGGTTGCCGGGCAAACACCCGGCAACCGATTTGGCCTGTGATTACTCGCTCATGAGTTCCATGTAAAGCTCGAGTGCCTCGGTTCTATGCTTGGCATAAAAATCCAGGCTCACGGGCAACATCATGGGCACATTTTTGGGATGCGAGGGCAAGGACTCGATCAGCTCCTTCGGCGCAGTTGTTACCTCGTAGGCCTTCTGGTTCGTCGGGCCGTAGGTGATATGGTAAGGCAGGTTTGCCTGGTACTGGGCTTTCGAAATTTCCGCAAGAAATTTCATCGCCATGTCCTTGTTAGGCGCACCTTTCGGCATTGCGAAACAGTCGTAATCGAGCAGGGCCTGATTGAAGGTGTAGCCGACTTTGGCACCATCTTTCTTTGCGTTATCGAAGCGTCCGTTCCAGCCGGTGGACATGTCGACTTCGGCATCTTTCATCAGCTGAGCCTGCTGCGCACCGGAACCCCAGAATACGGCGATATGCGGTTTTAACTCACGAATTTTATCTATCGCGCGCATCATCCCTGCCTTGGTGGAAAGGACTTCATAAACCTTTTCCGGAGGAACACCGTCAGCCATCAGGGCAGGTTCGAGAGCGCCATCGACATTGTTTGCGCGATAGGCCCGTGTGCCGGGGAATTTCTTGACATCCCAGAAGTCGGCCCATGATTTAGGCGCACCTGCACTACCGGGTTCGCCATACTTGTCAGTGTTCCATGACATCACGGTTGCGAACACATCGGAGCCGACGCAGTAATCGCTGTAAAGGTTGGGGTAGAAATCAGAAACATCCACCACGCTGTAATCAATTTTTTCGAGGCAGCCTTTGGCGGCGGCAGACGCAGCGCCGCCCGAGCCGGTGACGACCAGATCCCAGGTAACGGAACCCGATTGAACCTGCAGGCAGGTTTTAGACATGCTGGCCCCGGATTCCCGGTTTATGGCGATACCGGAGTTTTTGGAAGCATCATTGAAAAGCGCAGCGTCCTGTGCTGCGCCGTAGCTGCCTCCCCAGGAAACTACTGTAACAGGATCGGCAGATACGATACCTGCCGCGAAGGTTGTGGAAGCTGCCAGGCCGGCGGCTAACATCATTGACCGGACCCGACGGGTCGGTTTCGAAAGATGAGACATTATAGTTCTCCAAAGGTTTTCATCAGGGTTGGGTAATTATAAATTGTTATTTTGTTCCACCGGGGACCAGGTGCATTTAGTCCTCGAACCCGGAGTATAAACACCCTGTCGTCGCTATTCTACTGATATTCGTGCGGGTAGTTACGATGGCCAGTACACGTTTCCCTGGACTGTTTGTACCAGTATTACGGCGACGGTTAAGCTGGCTCGCCAGCGATAGCAGCGCGATATTAAAAACGATTTCAATTAGGTAAACTGTCGCTTTATTCGCTATTCTCCAAGATAGTGCATCGATCGTCGCGATCTTATTATAATTCGCTGGGCGATGACTACGATCCCGACTTGAATCGAATCCAGTAAAGAGGTCTTGAAATTGAACCAACGACACAGACTAGTGTTAATGCCCGGCCTCGATGGCACCGGAAAGTTATTTGCGCCGCTCATTCCGTTGCTCGAACAGCACTTCGAACTGAGCATCGTTACCTACCCCGATCTCGATTCGTTTTCCGATTATATCGACTGCGCGCAACGCCAGCTCCCGGAGACGCCAGGGTTTTCGCTACTGGCCGAATCTTTTTCCGGTCCTGTCGCAATGGCCTTAATGGCGCGACTGCCTGGCCAGATCGGTGCATCGGTATTAGCCGCGACTTTTGCGCGTTCACCGTTAGCGGCATTGACGCGCATGGGTAATTATATTCCCGAGCAAGTATTTTCCATCGGGGCATTGAGCGAATTCGTCCTCGATGTCTACGAGACCGAAGACGAAGATTTTTCCGAAACCCAGCCGTTGCCGCTGAATGTAACGGAACAACTTGACGGTGTGCTGTTGAAACGTCGAATTGCAGTTTTAAGCCGAATCGACATTTCAGCGATGTTGCCGGACATCGAGTTACCGATTCTCTATCTGCATGCGATGCGGGATCGGATTGTTGCCGAGACTGATGCGCAAATGATTGAGGAATATCTGCCTGATGTTCACCGCGTCGATATCGATGCGCCGCATTTACTGCTGCAAACCCGGCCGCAGCTGTGCGCTGAACTAATCATCAAACACGTTCAGTCAGACAGGTAAGCCGCAAGCCTTCATTCCGTTTGTCTGTAAAGAGTAATTTCCACGCCGGCGTGATTCGATCAACTGCGGCGGGCTATCTGGTGTGATTTCCAGGCGGGAATCAGCAGTACCAGTACCAGCGCCGAAAGTACCAGCAATAGCGCCAGCAGGTCGGCGATACCCACCTTTTCGTCAAGAATCAGGTAGCTCGAATAGACGCCGATCACGGGCACCATCAGCGTGCCGATTGCGGCAATCGAGGCAGGCAGTAATCCCACCGTCTTGAAGTAAGCCCACTGACAGAAGCTCATTGGGAACAGGAATATGTAAACCAGGGCAATCACTACCGAGCCGCTCAGCGTGGTGAGATCGGGCAGGGGTTCGGACCAGGCTGCCACCAGCGTGACAGGAATCGAACTGAGTAACAGTTGCCAGGCGATGTTGCTCAGCGTCGGTACCTGCCAGGTGATTTTTTTGAGTAACACGGTGCCAATCGCCCAGGAAATTGCTGCTGACAGCATGAAAAACGCACCTACCGGTGCTCGTTTCAGAATCAGCAAATCCGGTCCGATCAAAACACCGAGACCCAGCAGTCCGAGCAACAAACCGGCGACCTTGGTCATGGTGATACGTTCACCGAGTACGTAGGCCGCAAACAAGGTAGCCCACAGCGGCATGGTAAAAGCGATGATCGATGCGCGCCCGGCGGGCATCTGCGAAACGCCGTAAGCCGAAAACACCATCCATCCCAGAATGGCAAAGCTGCCACATAACAATACCGGGCCGATTTCCTGGCGTCGCAGTTTGCAGCGATTACCCGATAGCGCCGACACCAGCATCAAAATGCAACCACCAACGATCAGGCATAAGGCTCGAAACCACCACACCGTCAATTCAGACAGAATGATTTTCATCCCCGGCCAGTTCAAACCCCAGAATAGTGACAGTGAGGCCAACAGCAGAATCGGTTTGATTGAAGGTGGTAACAAGAGAATTTAGCCGGAGTCGAGAAATGGACCGCCAAATAGTAACACCGCCATGCCGACTCCGGTCGCTATCACCACGTTGTTGGTGCGCCACATGATGAGCACCACGCATGCCATCGCCAGGATTTCACTGATGCTGCCGCGGCGTACCGCGGGTGCCAGTATTGCCATGAATGCGCAGCCGGGGAGGGCTTCGAGTACGGGTTGAATGCCGCGGATATGGCGCAGTTGCAGGCCGATGAAGTAACCGGTAACCCGGGTCAGGTAGACGATCGAGGCCATCATCGCGATCGCTATGAAAGTTGCGTTTGCGTCAACCATAGTCGCGACGCACCTGTACTATGGCAACCATCATGCCGCAGAGCACCGAGCCCAGCAGAATCAAGTAGTCTGCGCTACCGAGTTCAAACAATAACAAGGCGACGATACCGGACACAATCCAGGGTGTCGGACTTGATTTGGAGCCCTTGAAAAACAGCATCATCATGGTCGCCATCACCAGGGGGCCGGCGAAGTCGACCGCACCCAGATCCAGGTTGGCGAACAGGTGGGCGGCGTTCAAGCCGATAAAGGTAGAACAGAGCCAGCTGGTCATCATCGATACGCCGTATCCGGTGACGTAGCCGAGGCGGTCGACATCGGCTTGCATGCGGAAACTGTTAACTACCCCCGGGTCATTGAGCAGGAACAACCAGACGATACGGCGTCGCAGACTATGGCCATCAAAGTGGTGTGTCATCGCCATGCCCAGTAGCAGGTTACGCGAACTGACCAGTGCCACCGAAAGCGCGATCGTGCCCAGCGGTAACGGCGTCGTCCAGAATTCCAGTGCTGCAAATTGGCCCGAGGCGGTGAATACGGAGGCACTCATCAACAGCGCATGCCAGTTTTCGATGCCGATGGCCGCGGCGGCAATGCCGAACATCACTCCGAACAGAAAGGTGGAAATGAAGTAATCACCGGAAGTGCGAATGCCCAGTCGTGCGCTTTGCCAGGTAGTCATCTGTTGTTACGCGCCAGTTTTTCAAACATGACCAGCGCGGCGAGCACGACGGCAAACCCGACCCACTGCAACGGGGTGAAAGTTTCGCCGAAGATAAACCAGGCGAACATGGCTGCCATGGGTGGTTCGATCAGGGTAATCATGGCAGCTCGGGTTGCGCCCAGAATCCGCGCGCCGGAGAAAAAGGCTACCCATGAGACGCAGTAGGCCACGCCATTACCGGACAGGGCAATCCAGCCGATCGTGGTTTGTGGCTGGTTAAACTGGCCAAACAGCAGTAGCGCAAGGCCGAATATGGCGACACCCCAGAGGCTCATGTACAGGTTGGAAACCAGTGAGCCGGTTTGCTCAGAAACCTTAACATTGACCACGGTGATGACTACCGAGGCCAACATGGCGAGGATGGCCAGTGCCACGCCGACGAAACTGACCTGCTCGAGGTTTACGCCGAGGATCAACGCCAGGCCGGCAAAGGCGATGCTGCCCCAGAACCATTGCCCGGCGCGGAGTAGGGTCGACCCGGCGAGGTGTTCATATACGGCCAGTGCCATCGGGTACAGGTACAGGATCAGGATCGCGAGGCTGATATTGATCGAGACGATCGCGCCGAAAATGCCGTAGACAAACAAGGCGCCGGCAATGCCAACGACGATGCTGTGAACCAGCAGGTCGCGTGGCAGACGCAGGCTCTGTTTGACGATGATGGCTGCGCTGAAAAGGATCACTACGGCGATGATGCCGCGGCTGAAGGCTACCGTAAGAACATCGCTACCGCTTTCATAGGCGAGCTTCGCGGTGGTCGGCAGGAACACGACCCCGGTTCCGGAAAGCAGCATATAGACTATACCGAGTGCATCGCGAGAGATCAGCTTTGCTGGCGCTGTGCTGGTGGTCACGTTGGCGTCCTGGATTCCTGCTGTGTTATTTTCACGCGCGAAGATACCACAGGCGACCGCCTTGAATGCGGATTTATTTTCCCCGGTTCAAGCGCTGTTTTGCTTTATAATTTCGCACTTAACCCAAGCCGGAATTGCCGGGAGCAAGCAACATGCATAAGTACGCTATAAATGAAATTCCGCAGAATCTGGAACCCTGGCCATTCGACAACCCGGACTCCGATTATAAAATTCTGCGTGGTGATCCACGCGCCTCGGGGCGGCTCGACTTCGGTGGTAACGATGTGTCGCATCGGCTTGGTATCTGGGCCTGTAGCGAGGGCGCGTTCGAATGTACCGAACTGGGTGATGAATTGCAGACCATCATCAGCGGGCGACTGATCCTGACCCGGGTTGGTGGTGAGTCGATCGAATGTGGTCCCGGTGACAGCATATTTACGCGTAAAGGTGAACGCGTAATCTGGAACATTCAAGAGGACGTGACCAAGGTATTCTTCACCTATCTTGGTGATCGGAGTCCGGATTAGTCTGCCTGTTTTCCGGCGAGCAGGGGCCTTAGCATCCACAGGCCGATAATCGGCCCTGGAACCAGTAACAGGAAGATGTACCGGGGACTGATCAGCGTCAGTAACCAGCCGGCCAGTTGAATGCTGAAGATCGTAATCAGGAAACCAATCGAGTTGACGATAGTAAGAGCTGAGCCGACGAATTCTCTTGGTGCATATTCTGCGTTCAAGGCTGAAAACTGGGGTGAATCGCCGACCACGGTGATGCCCCACAGTAGCAGGAAAGCGAGAAAGACGGCTGGGCTCGAGTTGAACAGGACCGGTGACAGCAGGCAGCAGGCTCCAGAGATCGCTAGTTGAACTGCCGCCACCCGGGCGCTGCCAAGCTTCGTGGAAGCGATACCGCCGACCGCGGATCCGATAAATCCGCTTGCGATCACCAGAAACGACCAAAGCGGCACATTCAGCGTGATGGCGTTGTTGCTGCTGTAGGTCAGCAATAACAGCGGGATGAAGGCCCACAGGGTGTACAGCTCCCACATATGCCCGAAGTAGCCAAACGCCGAGGCGCGAAATCGGCGTGAGCGGAATATTACTTTCAGTGCATCGAGATGGAATACCGAGCCTTTCGGCAGGTGAGGCCCATCCGCTACCAGCATTAACATAACGAAACCGCCGAGTATTGCCAGGGTTGAAACGACCAGCATCACCTGTTCCCATGGCAAATCGCTCCCGCTGCTTCTGACCAGGTGAGGAAAGGCCGTGCCCAGTACCAGCGCGCCGACCAGATAGCCCAGTGCCCGTCCCAGTCCCTGCGCGTACCAGCCTGCCGCTATCTTCATCCCCACCGGGTAAATACCGGCAAGGAAGAACCCGGTCGCAAAGCGCAGCATCAGCAACCAGGTTAGTTGCTGAGGGACAAACAGCAGCGCGATATTGGCCAGTGCGCCGGCGAGCGAACAATAGAAGAAGACCAGGCGTGGTGAAAAACGGTCTGCGATCATCAACAGCGCAAACAACAGCGTGCCGCAGATAAATCCGAGCTGCACCGCCGAGGTAACGTGGCCGAGTGATTGCTGCGCAAGTCCCCAATCCTTTTGTAAATCGAGGATGATTGCATTGCCGGCGAACCACAGTGAGGTACCGGTAAATTGCGAAAAAATAATGACCGGCAATATGTGTGCCGGGCGTGTCGTGGCGTTCAATGGAAAAATATCGGTTAAATATGATTTAAACAAAAAGGCCCGCTCGAAAGCGGGCCCCGTTGAGGATAAGTGGTATACGTTTTTACTGCATTACCTTGGTCCAGACCTTGTCGATCAATGACTGGGCTTTGGGTGAGCAGGTCGGGGCGAAAAACACTTTCAAATCGGACGGCGGGTTGATCTCCGGTGCAGATTTCAGTTCATCCGAATAGTAGGCAGCGGTGCCCTTGACGGCATCGCCGTAGCCCTGGTTTTCGGTCAGCATCGCCATGTTTACGGGATCCATCATGAAGTTCATGAACTTCTTCGCGTTTTCGACATTCTTGGCACTCGTCGGAACTACCATGCTGTCATACCAGCCGACTACGCCTTCTTTCGGGTAGGCATAGACGATGGGTGCACCGGTCAAACGCCCCAGCCGGGAAAAACCACTCCAGTGATTGGTTATGATGGCTTCGCCACTCGCCAGCAGGTCGCTCATGGTTTCCGAGTTATAGGCGACGACGTATTCCTTCTGGTGGACGAGCATGTCCTGAATCTTTTTCATTTGCTTCGCATCTTCGGAACAAAACGAAATACCAAGATATATGTTGGCGAGACTGACAACTTCATCCGGGGTCTGGAAAACGCTCAGGCGGCCCTTGACCTGGTCGGATGGCTCGAAGAATTCCTTCAGCGATGCACCCTTACCGGAATACAGTTCGCTGTTGTACGAGAACGAGGTGGTGCCCCATTGCCAGGGCCCGGTGTACTCCTGCTCTGGATCCCATTCCGGCTTTTTCCAGCGATCCTCCAGATTTTTATAGTTGGGCAGCGAATGAACGCCGACTTTCTGAATCAGGCCTTCCTTGACCAGGATCGGCACGAAGTTCTGGCTGGGCACGACAATGTCGTATCCGGTGGCGCCGGCCTGCAGTTTTGCCAGCAGGGTTTCGTTGGAATCGTAGGTATCCACGGAGACCTTGATGCCGGATTCCTTCTCGAACTTGGCGATCAATTCCGGCGGGGTGTATTCCGTCCAGTTATAGATGAATAACTCGCCTTCGGCCTTCGCTAACCCTGCGGTCAGCATCGCGGCGGCTGCGGCGAAAATCGTTAATGCGCGTTTCATATTATCTTCCTCTGGTTGGTAGGGTTATTTTCTGACTAGCGTTAAAACATTAGTGCACAGTATCGGTCTGTGACTTTTTCGAAACTATCCAGTATGCCGTAACTATACCGATCGAGACAAGCAACAGGACGGTTGAGACGGCATTGATCTCGGGTGTCAGGCCCCGGCGGATCATCGAATAGATATAGACGGGCAGGGTGGTTGATCCGGCCCCGCCGACCATGAGCGTAATAATAAAATCATCCATGGATATTACGAACGCCAGCATGGCGCCGGCAACGATGCCCGGCATCAGTAATGGCACGGTCACATAGCGGAAGGTTTCCCATTCCGAGGCGTAAAGATCACGCGCGGCCTGTTCCATTGAAGTGTCCATGCCTTCGAGTCGGGCACGAATGGGCATGAAAGCAAACGGAATACAGAAGGTGATATGGGCGATGATGACATTGCCCAGGCCCCAGTTCATGCCAATCGCGGAAAAGAAAATCAACACGGCCACTGCGGTCACAATTTCCGGCACCATCAGTGGCAGTGTAATCAGTCCGAGTGAAACTGTTTTACCGCGGAAGTTGCCACCCCTGGCCAGCACCAGGGCACCGATGGTGGCAATGGCCGTGGCAAATATCGTCGACACGGTGGCGACGATCAGGGAGTTCCAAACCGCTTTTTGAATATCTTCGTTCTGAAATGCTTTCAGATACCACTCGAAACCGAATCCGCCCCAGTTCATGACCATGCGGTTGGCGTTGAAAGAATAAAAAATCAACACGACGATCGGCAGATAAAGAAAGATGAAGAAAAAAACCGTCCAGCCACCGAGCCCGCGATAGTGGCCCACGGGCAGCATCTTCTTACCTGTACGCGGAGATGGCGACTTTTGCACTTGCTCGCTCATGATCAGCCGCTTCCTTCCATGGCTGCCCGTTTTTTAGCCGCCCTGGCGTAGAAAATCAGCATGATGACTACGGCGGATAACAGCAGCATGGACAAGGCCGCGCCAAAGGGCCAGTTGCGCGCCGATGCAAACTGAAACTGAACCAGGCTGCCCAGCATCAGTTTTTTACCTCCGCCCAACAGGTTTGGCGCAATGAAAGCACCGAGGCAAGGAATGAATACCAGTATGCAACCGGCGATGATGCCGGGCTTGCACAAGGGGATAACAACCCTGGTCATGACTTCCAGGCGGTTGGCGTATAGATCGCTAGCAGCTTCCAGCAACCGGAAATCAAGCTTTTCCAGGCTCGCATAGATAGGTAGCACCATTAAGGGCAGGTAACTGTAAGTCAGGCCGATGGCGATGGCGCCATCCGTATACATCATGCGCAATGAATCCTCGATGATGCCGGCCGCGAGCAGGGGTGTCTCGATCACACCACCGCGGCCGAGGATGATGATTCACGCGAAGGTGCGAATCAGCAGGTTGGTCCAGAACGGAATGGTGACCAGGTAGATATAGAAATTGCGGCGGTTTTCCGGCTGCAAAGTGATGTAGTAGGCGACCGGGAAACCGAAAATCAGGCACAGCAGGGTAGCGCCGAACGATAACTGGAAGGAACGAAAAATGATGTTGATATAACCGGGATTGAAGACCAGCTGGTCTTCCAGATCGTATTCGAAGAAGAGTTTGACGTAGGCGGCCAGCGATCCGACAGGCTTGACGCCACCATAGGGATTGGGCTCCAGAAAGGAAAACACGCCCATGATGATCATCGGCACCAGCATGAAAATGCCGATTACGAAATAACTCGGAGCGAGACCCAGCCAGCGTCGCCCGGCGGCGCTTTTTGGCAACCAGTCGCTCATTGCGCGAGAACCCTCAAGGCGCGCGCCGAGAAGTCGACCGCAAGCGAATCACCGATCTCGAAGGGCAGCTTACCGTTCTCCTGTGGACGCGCCTGCGCTGTCAGTTCGATGCCATCGCCCATGTCCACGGTGTAGGCCGCCTGGTTACCCAGGTAGATCATGTTGGCGACCTTGCCGGGTCGTGTGCCCGGGCCGCTTGCCTCGTCGGCGGCTAACAGGCTGATTTTTTCGGGTCGCAGGAACAGCGTGACCTGGTCACCGACCTTGTGACCGCCACTATTTTCGGCCTCGAACATGCTTCGTGCGCCAATCCTGCAGGTCACCAGGTCATCGTTGAAGTCTACAATCTCGCCATCCAGAAAGTTCGTATCACCAATGAAGTCCGCGACGAAACGGTTGATCGGATGCTCGTAGATGTCAGTCGGCCCGCCGATCTGCTGTACCTCGCCATCGGACATGACTGCAATCCGGTCACTCATGGCGAGTGCTTCTTCCTGATCATGGGTTACAAAGACGAAGGTAATCCCGGTCTCTTTCTGCAGTTGCTTTAGCTCTTCCCGCATCGCCTGGCGGAGTTTCAGGTCGAGGGCCGAGAGCGGTTCGTCGAGCAGCAGCACTTTCGGGCTTGGTGCCAGGGCGCGGGCCAGGGCGACGCGTTGTTGCTGGCCACCGGAAAGCTGGTTGGGTCGACGGTCTCCCAGATGCTTCATCTTGACCAGGGTCAAAACCCGTTCGACGGTGGCTTCGATTTCCGCTTTGGGTTTCTTCAGACGCTCGAGACCGAAAGCGACGTTTTCGGCGACCGTCATGTGCGGGAACAGGGCGTAATGCTGGAAGACTGTATTCACGGGCCGACGATTCGGTTCGAGATTCTCGATCTCCTCATCGAACAACATGATTTCGCCGCCGGAAACCTGTTCGAAACCGGCAATCAGGCGCAACAGGGTGGTTTTGCCGCAGCCGGAGGGACCGAGCAGGGTGAAGAATTCGTTATCGTTGATGGTCAGGGAAACATTGTCGAGCGCCTTGACCGGCTGGTTCGAGCCCGGGTTATAGATCTTGGTAACACCACGAATATCAATTGCAGTAGTCATTCTATACCTTTTCGAGTGATGCTCCGCCGAGTGCGGTCACCAGGTGATCCCCGCTACCGAATTGCTTGACGACATTGCGCCCGCTAACGGCGATGGATTTGTTGGTTTCTGTCACGCCCTCTCACTCTTTATGTAATTTTCGATGTTTGTGATCACATCGTTGGCGTAATATTAAACCCCAGATCAAGGATAATGGAAAGTATTCATTAACTATGATCTGATTCAGATTTTCTGATCGAATCCGGGATTGATTTTGAAACAACACGTTGCGGCTATCAGTGGCCAGATCAGTTGGGTTTATACGCAGGACCTTGAATCGACAGCCTATTTCTATGCAGAGGTGCTCGGCCTTGAATGTACCCGTGACCAGGGCGCGGCAAGAATTTTTGCCACCGGTGACAAAGCCTGGATCGGCGTCTGCCAGGCATTCGCCGAGCGCGTAGTCGAACCAAAAGGGGGCATGATTTCTATTATTAGCGACGACGTCGATGCCTGGTATCGACGACTTGCCGATATCGGCTTGAATATCGACCAACCGCCACATCGCCTCGAGCAGTTCGGCATTTATACGTTCCGGGTAGAAGACCCTAACGGTTACTTGATCGAGTTCCAGCAGTTTATCGACGATGTTGCGCCGATCGATTAAAGCCAATGCTACTGACCGGCATCGCGGCAGAAGCGTTGCTCGAACGAGTGCCGTTTGCGCTCGAACCGGCGCCTCATTTGCCTTATCCGGGGCTGACCAGCATACTTATTGTCTTCTTGATCAATGGATAACCTTGCGGGCGTGCGCATGACCAGCGCATGCAGTCAAACAAACCACTCATGAGGTGAACGGTTTGCTGCTCGAAGCAGCGTTAGACGGACCATTTCAGTGATGAATCGAGATCCATAAATGTCCAGACTGCAACCTTTAGCCGCTTCGATACACAACGACGAAAATCATGACATCTTGAGTTTTCTGCAAGGTAAGAGCGCCCACTCCGACGTTGCCGAGGCTCTTGTAGAAGCTGCAGAATCGCCAGGCGATGTACAATTCTACAGCTCCGAGCCTGCAAACTACGGCTACGTCGTGCTGACAACGCAGGACGTAGTGTTTGCTGTTGCTTACGGCATGTCCCGGATCGCATTTCGTCTCGACGAAACATTCAAAGGGCGAGCCCTGGAGACCGGGGGATTCGATGCCGTCGAAGCTGGTCCGGCCTGGGTCGCTTTCGAGGTGTTCCGCAGCAATTATCCAGCGGTCGATTTGCCTTTCTGGGTGCGAAAGGCCTACTTGATCGCACGCGGAGCCGACCCATCCTAGAGCACCTGCCACGGGAGATATCGATATGAAATTGCCGCTATTACTGATAATTTCACTTGCTGTTGCATTGCCGGTTGGCACCTCCATTGCCGTTGATGAAAAGACGGTAAAGGCCAAACGCCAGGAAGCGCAGAAATTGCGCCAGCAGCAGAAAAATGAACGTGGGCGAGATATCCGGGATGCGAGTCAGTCATTTCGACAAACCACCCGCGATTTAAAAAAGGAGTACCAGGAAAGGGCGCGAGACCGGGATACCGGTTTTAAACTGCAGCAGGTAGATATGAAAGCGGAGCGAAACGCGAGAATTGTCGAGGTAGAAGTGGAGATGCAGCAAAAAATAAATCAGTTGTTTCTCAATACCAGCGGATCGAGTGACGAGGTGGCAGTCGATCAGCTCAAGGCGGATATGAAATCCTATTCGGATCAGGTTTTCGAAATTAAAAAGCAGGCGGCAATAGAACAGCAGGCCGAGAGCATCAAGAACGAACTGGCAAAACACCGTTTGATGGATGAACGCGATGCTGCGGCACTGGATCTGGCGAGCGAGCTGGGATTGCGTAGTCAGTACGAGCCCATTCTGGCGACGCCGATCGGGGACGGGCTAAGCAAACAGGAAGAGAGCTGGAATAAGCGCGAGAAAAAGGAAGTCGAGAAGTTATTCAAGAGCAATCAAAGACTGCTGGGTGAATTTCTCTATGGCAAGAAATTGCGCCAGTGGGAGATCGATAACAAGCGTGTAGATTTCGACCTGGAATGGCAAAAAAAGTCGGAATTACACGCATTAAATCTCGAGCAGACTTATTACAATTCGATGTTGCTACAGTCCTCGGCCGAGAGTAATTTTGATCAACAGGCATTTAACCGGCGTATCTCAGAATTGCAAAAGCAAAATAAGCTAATCCATATTAAATACAAGAAGATACGCGACAAAAACAGGATCAGAAGAACGGAAGAAAGAAGGGATATAGTTACAGTCAAGTAAGCCTCTATCGCGGCCTGCAGCTAAGCTGTACGATGCTCGAAATCTGCGCCTGGCAACAGGCGATACGCGTACAGATGTTCGTAGTGCGGAAGTACGGTTTCGTATATCTCCCTGACCCGGTCGGGCGCATCGGAAATGTCGATGTACTTGCGGGGTTGTGCCTTCAGGCCATCTGAATTGCGCAGGTTGGCGTGCCAGGAACCACCGTCGTACCAGCTGACCTCGTCGCGTTCGCCGGGCTCCCAGCTAAGCGCTTCTTCGATATAAGGAATTCCGACCGCACTACAGTAGGCCTCGACGATCCCATGCGGGTTCTCGAGTAAATCGTCGCTATCGATGACCGGAGGCACTTCGCCCAGTTTGTCGGCGAGCCGGTCGAACAGGGCGCGCTGTTCTATAAACGCAATCTCCTTCAACACGAAATCAGGCCAGTTTCTGTACATCGAGGTTGCAACCTTGGCCGGGTCGCGGATCAGGAAGCTGTGATTGAAACTATCGAGAAACTCGTCCGTCCACAGGTGTTCTATGTAATGCGGGAAATCCTTCGAAAACACGGGTCCCCTGGCGGCCACCGCCTGCAATTCCTGCCATACGCTGTCAAAGCTGAGTCCCGGGGTCCGTGGCGTGTCGGGTTTGATGCGGGGCCAGCGCGCATCCTCGCCCTGGTACCAGGCTTCGCCGAAAGGTTCGTGGAAACAGGTCATGTCGCCGCGCATGCGCATCATCCATTCGAATGCGGTCGAAGTGGAACGCGGTGTCGCCCAGAGTACCAGTATCTTGTGCATAGATAGTGCCTTACTGTAATGATGCAAGTAGCTGCCCATGGCTACCGATTGGTGCGGTACCCAGGGTTTTGAAAATCCGCCAGTAGAGCGCGGTGTCTGATGAAACTATGGGTTTGCCGATTTTGCTTTCAAGCTCGCGATCCAGCGAAACGATGCGTTGCGGCAAACCATCGGCTCTGCGGAAATTCGGCATGCCGTTGACGACGATGGCATCGACGTCGGGCGCCTGCTCGGCCACATAGGCCATCGATTTTTCGGCGAGGTCACCCTCGAAAATCCAGATACAGTCATTGCATTCCTGCTGGTTTTCAAAAAACCCCATATCGGTGAAATTGGCGTAGTAAACCAGGTCGAACCCGGCTTCCCTGAGAAAGCGCGCGTAACCGTCACGCCAGTCGGGCCAGTAATAAACCGAGTTCAGCGCGATGCGTTGGGCGCCCATGTCTCGCAGGGCTTCAACCACGCAGTAGCCCGCCATGTGAAACGGGGTTTCATAAGTGTCACCAATACGCTGGCAGATGTCGCGAATTTCGTCGGGTGTGGTGCCCTGGCAATGGACCCAGTTGGTGCCGACCTGGCCGCAGACATCGGCGCCGTTATTCGACATGCAGTTGACGTACTCTTCCAGCAGGTGAAAATTATCGACCCGCTGCGACAGTTCGTGGGCATAACCGGGTACATGCAGCATGCGTCCGTGGACGCCGACATTGTCCGCGCTGATGCGCAGGAAATCACTCGGTGCCGCGTCAAAATCATGCGGTGGTGAGGTAAAGCCTACCTGGTAGGTGAAGAGTTTGTTTTGCAGTATCTTCCAGCGTTCCGGTTTCATCTTGCCTGCCTCGTCGGGTTAACCAGCCGAATGATATATATCTCTAGTCTGCTATCAGATCAAGCATAATTGGCGGTAGCTTTACACGAAGCGAACCAGGTTTACCGCTACAGCAAAAAAAAAGCCAGGCGATTAAGCCTGGCTTTCTAAAATCGATTTGCCAAAGTATTGGCAATTCAATTAGACAGGAGTGATGTTCTCAGCCTGCGGACCTTTCTGGCCCTGGGTGACAGTGAACTCAACTTGCTGTCCTTCGGCCAGGGTTTTGAAGCCCGTGCCTTGAATTGCACTGAAATGTGCGAATACGTCGGGACCTGATTCTTGCTCAATAAACCCAAAACCCTTTGCTTCGTTAAACCATTTTACTTTGCCGGTTGTCTTGTCAGACATAATAATGTGTACCTATAAAAAATAAAAAATAAACCTGTAACAGGTGATATCGCCAGATACCAGGCCTTAACTTATTGACTGCAGAACGAGGGAACACTTCGAAGAGAGGGAATAAACATTAGACGTAGAATCGAGCTGAAACGCACTGTAACTAAATTATTAGCAATGTCAACAACTTATTAATTGTAAAAAACTATCTTCCATAGTCGCGTTCCACCAGCGCGATGCGGGTTTTATAGCTTGAGTACCATTTATCCATGCCCATTTGCTGCGCCAGCCGATGTTCAGCATGCGCCTTCCATCGTTTGATCGACTGGAGATCGGACCAGTAGGAAACGGTAATGCCCAGGTCTTCGCGCACCGATTCAACCCCGAGAAACCCGGGTTGCTCGGCCGCCAGTTCGACCATGCGTGTGGCGGTCTCGGCGTAACCCTCGATATCAGCGTTGCGCAGCGATGAAAATATGACCGCATAGTAGGGCGGCGCAGGCGTTTCGGCGATCAGACTCATGAGTACTCCGGTGTTTTTGGATTTAGCAATCTAGTAAATCGGCCAGGTGCAGGATGCTGCTCGAATGCAGTGTGTTCGCGGACCAGGGGGCAACGCTCTTGGGCTCGGCGCGACCATATTCGAAGGGGCGCTCGATATAGGCGGTTTCCAGTCCACATTTTCGAGCTGACTCGAGATCGCTATGGTGCGCGGCGGCGAGCATGACCTGATCAGGCTCAGCGGCAAAGGTACGCACTACGCCCAGATAAGTATCAGGATGCGGTTTGTACTTATTGAAATTCTCGGCGCTGAGAATGCAATCCCAGGGTAGCGAGGCATTTTTTGCCATCTCGGTGAGCAGGCCGATATTACCGTTGGATAGCGAGCAGATAATAAACTTCGATTTCAGGCGCGTAAGCCCTGCAACCGAATCCGGCCAGGGATCGAGCCGGTGCCAGACCAGGTTCAGTTGCTGACGTTCGGCTTCTGCTAGTGAGTCCAGCGCAAAATCATGTAGCACCTTATCGAGGATGCGGCGGTGCAGATCGTCGAGGATTACCCATTCACCCCGCTCCATAACCTCAGCCATCGCGGGTTTGTACCCGGCCCGCCAGGCAAGGGCGAACCGGTCGGGATCGACGCCGAGATTCATTGCGGCTACCTCGCGCGAAACCGAACCATGCCAGTCGACCACAGTACCGAACACATCGAAGGCGATTACTTTAATTCTGTCTGCTAATTCATTCATTACTATCCATTCATGCTTCAAATAATACTATCCGAACTGTGATTGCTGACGCAGGTCACCTGCCTGCCACAGATAATAAACCACGAGGCTTTGCTTGGTCGTGCGAAAACCATGTGGCGTGTTCGGTTCGACATAAATCACATCGCCGGCGCTATGCCTGCTCTCTGCGGCTGCGCCGACTGTGAAATCGGCGCAGCCGGCGAGTACGAGATAAACTTCCTCGGCTTTGTGTTGATGGCGTGGATAAACGATGTCCGGTCCCCAGACACCGATACCGGCACGAATACGATCGCTGACGAACGGCCCCTGCTGGCCGATAATTTCGGCAAAGCCGTAACCGGCGAGCATTGCATCGGGAACCAGGTCGTCCTCTTTTTTATAACTCTGCTCCCAGCGTAAGCGTTTTTTATGGCGCTCGAACACAGCCAACAGGGCCTCGATCCGGGGATCGGCAGATATGCTGGTTGTGCCCAGAAAATCAGCGGCGGCCAGGTAAGCCGGTGCGACTGCCTGCCAGGCGTCTCCCCAGGCACGCATAGATGGCTTGAATCTGTCGATATCGGGATGCGGGTGGTGAAGTGCGAAATCGCGCACCGCGTCAAGCAATTCCAGGTCCTCTAGTTGCACATTCATATCTATTTTGGTTGCTGCCGGGTGGTGATTTAACTCGAAGTCTGTTGAACCTGGAATCAATAATATCGGACTTTTGCCTGGTGATCACCACGACGTCAGTATAAATTAGCGGCCACCGGGTCGCGCTGGATGTTGTATTCATTATTGCGCGGAGGGCGAATCGGAAATGCCGATGCTTTGCTTGACATCGTCTACCAGCCTGGTGCGACTTTCATCGGAGGCGAAATACCAGATCAGGATCCAGCCGACCAGGATAGCCATCGCCATGAACCTGATAAATGAGGAAATTTTTTCATTGGCCTTGAGTTTCGCAATGCGAGCGCGATTGGTCGTATAGCTGCGGTAAAAAAATCCAATGACCTTGAAGAAAGGACCATAGAGAAATTCTACCCACCTGGAATAAGGTTTTTGCACGATAGTAATTGCGGCTGCTGGAAAGTAGTCAGTTGTCGGATCGACCCGGCATTCTACCTTCGCTACCGCGCCATTGATAGAAGCGTCGGTTTTTTAAGAGTTGTCGCGAAGGAGCGTGTTTGCTGGTAACGGGCGAGGCTTACATCCATTGCCCGGCTTTTAGTAGCAGCACCACCCCGACGGCGATCATTACGCTGCCGGCGAGCATGTTAATTCCGCGAACTGCGCGCGTGTTTTTAAACAGCAGGCTGGCGCGATCGGCCAGGTAGGCGTAAACCAGCTTGGCGCCACCGACGCCGATGATCGCGATAATGATAATGATCAGCGTATCGGTTGGAGTCATCAGCGAGAGGTCGATAAAGGCCGGGAAAAAGCCGAGGTAAAACAGGATTGCTTTCTGGTCGCCGAGGGTTATCAGAAACCCGGTCAAAAAACTTGAACCCAGTGACGACTGTCTAATCGCGTCGGACTTGCGTGCCCTGGCGTCTGCGCGCCATAGTGATATGCCCAGCCAGACCAGGTAAACGCCGCCGAGGTATTTTATCAGCGTGAACTGCTCTCCCATTAGCTCGGCCACCAGGGCCAGGCCATAGACCGCAAGTAAAATGAAAATAATATCGGCGATGACAATGCCGAACGCAGTGAACATGCCATGGGTGAAACCAAATGCCGCAGCGCGCGCCGACACCGCGAGGACACTGACGCTGGGAATTATGGCGAGCACGATCAGTGCTCCCAGCAAGGCAAGGACGTTAGCCAGGGAAAGGGAGGATTCGAGCATGCTAAGCCTGGAGGTACTGTGCGCCGGGAGCTACCCGGCTGCAGAATTCAGCCGGTGCGGGTCATGTCCTGTCCGCAACACATTGGCGATTTTATCATGCCGTGTCCGTCGGGACATTTGGATACCTGGATTTCGTCGCCACTGTCAGTGGTAATACTGCCGTGGTCGAGTTCCTGGTCACAGGTCCCGCAGGTCATGGTGCCGATGCTCATGCCGCAGGCTTCACATTTGTAAACCGCCATTGATCCTTCTCCGTTATTTATTAGCAGCGCAGTTTAACAGCTTGCGGGCACTCGCGCCGCTACAGTCTGTGTAAATCGGACAGGGATTTGTCATGTGTATCAACCGTGGCGGGTAATTATTTTATCGAGCTGATCTGCGAAGGCCTTGCGGTCACTATGGTTCAACGGTGCCTGGCCACCCGAATCAATGCCGCTGGAACGCAACGATTCCATCAGGTCGCGCATGGTCAGTCGCGCCTTGATGTTATCGCGGGTGTAGAGTTCTCCGCGAGGATTTAATGCCTGGCCCTGGTTTTCAATTATTTCCGCCGCCAGTGGAATGTCGCCGGTTATGACCAGGTCGCCTGGGGCAAGACGTTTGACGATTTCATTGTCAGCGACGTCGAATCCCGCGGCTACCCTGAGGAAACTGATGTGTCGTGACGGGGGAACCTTGACGACATGATTGGCGACCAGCGTGAGACTGATTCCAGTCCGCTCTGCTGCACGAAACAGGATGTCCTTGATCGCATTCGGACATGCATCGCCATCTATCCAGATCTTCATTGGTTAATCCCGGTTTTGCATGGGTGGACATTTTACGCTGCCAAAGGAACAGAAAACGCAACAATCGCCAGCTTCTGGTTTTAACAGTTGTTTGCAGGATTCGCATTCGTAGTAGTACTGGCAGGCGTCGGTGGGCATGACTTCGAGTTTGCTGTGACCGCAGGCGGGGCAGGTTAACAGCGACTCTTGAATTATTGCTGGCATGTGGGTTAGCCCTCGAGGTAATCCGTAACCGGGTTAGTGTTACTCACGCGTTACATCAATTTCATCTGGCCAACTATTTAAGGCGATGACTGTCACGCCCGGCCTTCAGCTTACCGTTACTCAGATACGTAACGCGGATAAGTCAATTTGCTCTGGCGTGCAAATTCGAGTTCGATTTCTACACTGGCGAAGGGCGAATCCGCGCTGGTTTGCGCCAGTACATCACCGTCAGGAGAAATAATCCAGCCGAGTCCGCCACAATCGGCTTTACTCCCGGGAGGATTCCAGATATTCGAAGACAGGCAGTAAGCGCCGGCACAAACCGCGGCGGCCTGGCCACCGGCTAGCCATTTTTGCAGGCTGCCGTGAGGCGTCGCCCGCGGGATACATAATAGTTCAGCCCCCAGGGAGGCAAAATGCCGCGCCCATTCGAAAAACCACATTTCGGTACATATCTGCACCCCGATGGGGGTATCGAGCGCATGGCACAGGTCAAATTCGAGCTCGCCCCGGTCGTACCAGCTTGCCTCCCAGTAACCGTCTTCGTTCGGCAGGTAATACTTTTCGTGCACCGGTAAAATCCGCGGCTCGGCTGTCCAGAGATAGGCCTGATTGCGAAAACTGCCGATGTCATTGATGATCGGGCGCGTGCCGATAACCGCTTTGGCGCCCAGCTTGCCCAGCTCGAGGATAGCGCTGGCATGAGATTTCACTGCTGCCAGCCAGCGTTCGCGGTCGGGATCATTATCCGCTGCCAGCCATTCGTGAAAGCACATTTCCGGGAGCAGCAGGAACTCCGTGTGTTGATCGGCGATGTGGGCCGCGAGACCATCGAGCATCGCTTCGAGTTGACCCGGTCGGTTATCGAGCTGGCAGACGGTCACTTTCACGGGGCGACCGGACCGACGTAGAGCTGGGTGTCGTACTGGAAATCGACGACTTCGTCGAGCGCAAAATGTTCAAACAACGCGGCCAGTTCAGCCATTAGCGACGGATACTGCGGTGAATTTTCAGCAGGGCAGTAAGAAGAAGATTTCAGGCGACCAAGCAGACCTGGAAACGTCAGTTGCTGGCTGTTGTCAAAGCGCAACAGCTCCATCTGCCCTGTGTCGAAAAACGTTGCGATATCGCTTTCAGTCAAATTCATATGGTTCACGACGCCATACTCCGGAACGTAGTCCCTCAGGATGGCATCGTAAGCATGTTGAAACGGATGACTGGTTTTGCGCTTGTTCCAGATCAGCGCCAGCTTGCCGCCGGGTTTGAGGATGCGTCGAAACTCGGCCTTTGTCGTGGCGTTGTTGAACCAGTGAAAAGCCTGAGCGGCGGTTATCAGGTCGAGCGAGTTATCCGCGAGTCCGGTGCGTTCGGCCGGGGCATCAATACTGGTGAAAAGCGGATAGTCAGCAAGCAGTGCTTCGGCGGCATCGCGCATATTTGTATTGGGTTCGATGGCGAAAACTCTGAGTCCCTGGTCCAGCAATAGCCGGGTCAGCAAACCGGTGCCTGAGCCGACGTCTGCCACCACGGCGTATTTCCCGAGCCTGGTTACTTGCAGCAGGGTCTGTACCATTTCTACTGGGTAGCCGGGCCGGAATTTTACATAGGCCTCGACGCGGTCGGAAAATCTCTGCGTAGGATCTGTCATCTTGATAATTGCATTTGGTCGGGGATATTTGAGCCAGGTTAATTGCGTTCGATTTTAGCTACCATTTGTCGGGCTAGCTGTTCCATACGTTCCAGTCCCACATCGGCTTTTTGCAGGAAATCGCTGTCGAATCGATCCGGATTCGCCCAGTACCCGCCCTTTATGTCGCAGCGCTTGGCAAGCTTCGACAGGCCGAGATCGGTCAGCTCGAAGCCGAGTTCGGTCCACATTTCGGACAGTTTCGCCTCCTGTGCGTGATCCTGTAGTGCGGTGTCATGCAGAAGCCGCAGATAAGCCTGGGTTTGCCGCGCGGCGATAATCACGGTACGCAGGGCTGCGATGGATTGGCCCTGGCGTTCACGATTCGCTCGGCTGAGATTGACTAGCCACTGTTTGAGGTGCTTGAACAGCTCCCACAGGCTGATATCGGTTAATACCGCCATGTCAGATCCATACGTCGTTTTCCGCGGTGCGCTCGCCGCCTTGCTCGCCGGTGTTGGGTACGCCACGAGGTTCGATCAGGAGCAGCCTGGCTTCATTTTCGGCATAGGGTTTGTGCTCGATTCCTTTGGCTACGACGAACATTTCACCCTGGCTCAAATCGACGTGGCCATCGCGGAAGTCGATGCGCAGGCTTCCCTCGAGAACGATGAAGGTTTCGTCGGTGTCAGCGTGGTTATGCCAGACAAAGTCACCCTGTATTTTGACGACCTTGAACTGGTAGTCATTCATTTCGGCGATCACTTTAGGTGCCCAGTGTTCGTCAAATAACCCCAGTTTATGGGCAAAGTTTAACGCCTGGTATTTCATGTGACCCCCGTGATATCTGAATCAGAAAATTTGATGCTAATGTATCAGGCAATGAGGCTACATCTTACTCGAGACTCACATAGCTGTCCTCATGGAAGGGCGGGGCGCAGACAGCGAAGAATACAAGATCGTCCTGACCGGTATTAGTGATTCGCTGTGGCTTGCCGGCCGGGATACGTACCACGTCTCCCGGTAATACATCGCAGGGTTCAAGATTATCGATTTCCACCCGACCGTTGCCGGAAACGATTATGTAGCGTTCGGTTATCCCATCGAGTCGATGCCATGCGGTGGTTACACCCGGCTCGACCCTGGCGCGGGCAATTGAAACCAGCTCGTCGCCCTTGTCGTTAGCAACTTCGGTGATATGACAGCGTTCGGCGGTCTCGAACTCCGGAGCCAGGTTGGCTCGCTTTACTTCTGACAACATATCTGCCTCCAGTTGTTGCTGCTGCCGCTCATCCTGGACTAAATCCAGGTATCTCCGAAAATGAAAGCCACTAAAGCTTTGATGCCCATATGGCCAGTTTGTGCATCATCGATTTCTGCGAAATCTGATCCTGTGGAATAGGCTGTATTACTTTATCGTGTACCAGTAGCCGATAAATATACTCGACTTTCTCATGCGCGGAATCGGTAGGTTCAAATTCGACTACACCTCTTTTTTCGCCGTATTTTACACCTTCGACAATGGCTTTTTTGAGCATTTCCTTTTCGTTTTTCAGCTTCTTCATAAATTGCATTGACCCCTTCGATTGACAGTGCCAGCCCCGGTTCTTTGAGCGCCGGCTAGCGGTACCTGACCCTTGAATTATTGCTTCCAGCAGTCAACCGGCAATCCATTATAGACCTGTGAGTCTTGATGCACGTCAACTACATAAAATTCAGTCACTCTAGAATGGGCGCTAATTTTAATAATAACCGGAGGTAATAATGAATAAGCAAGGAACAATACTCACCGGCCTGACGGCGCTGCTGATGATGGCGGTCTTGATGGTTCCCGTCAACGCATTGGCGAAAGAACGCGTTGTGTTCAGCGGCGGGCCCGCCGGCGGTACTTTTCAGGTCGTGGCTAACGCCATGCAGGTCTACAAGCCTATCAAGGCATCAGCGGACTTCAGGGTCCGCGCCCAGTCGTCGGCAGGATCGGTCGAAAACCTGCGCAAGGTCAATTCCGGCAAGGCGCAAATGGGTGTGGTTTATTCCGGTCATGTTTATCTGGGCAGGAATGGTCAGATGAAAAATGATCCGAATAAATATGAAAACGTGATGGCAGTTGCCTGGCTCTATGGAGCGCCGGCGCAACTGGTGGTGCGCAAGGACTCGGGTATCAAGAGCACCGCTGACCTGGTCGGCAAGAAGGTCGGTGTCGGCAACGCTGGTTCGGGCGCTTTCGCCAATTGCGAACTGTTTTTTACCCACATGGGAATCTGGGACAAGATCGAACGCAACGCCATGGGTTACAACGATGCAGCCCAGGCCTTCGGCAACAATCAACTGGACGCCTTCTGGTTATTTACCGCTTTTCCCAGTGGTGCGGTGATCATGGCTGCCCAGACCAACGATATCGAACTTGTAAACCTGGGTATGGATGCGGATAAAACGGGTTTTTATGACAAGTATCCCTATTTTTCCAAGATCACGGTTCCGTCGGACACCTATCGCGGGGTCGGTTATGAAAGTCCCTCGTTTCAGGATTCTGCGCTTTGGGTAGCGAACGCCAAGGTTTCCGAAGACACGGTCTACAAAATGTTGTCGATGATTTACACCGACGAGGGTCTGGCCCATATGGTAGAGCAGAAAAAGACTTTCAAGAAAATGAGCCTGGATACCGGTGCCCAGGGGGTTGTGACACCCTGGCATCCCGGTGCAGCCAAATTCTGGAAAGAGAAAGGCATGATGTGACAACCCTGTCGGGGGCGGTATTGCACCGCCCTCACTAACCGGAGCTGAAAGTCGGCGCAGGGATACGCGCCATCGATAATAATACAAGTCGGAGGAACGCTCGTGCGAGTCGATGAAATGAACAAGGTCGAGCAGATACTGTTCGACACCATGGCCCTCGGACTGGTGCTTTTCTATTCTTAT
>JBATHL010000667.1:0-12939 GCA_049666745.1 Gammaproteobacteria bacterium | reverse complement strand
CAAGGAGAGCGTTGCGGACTATTTTGTCGCTTACGCGGAAAAGATCGCTGCCCCCATCCGCTGCGGAGTGGAGGTCAGGGAAGTGCGCAGGAATGTTGGCCGACCCGGTTTTCATGTTGAAACATCGGATGGCGTGATCGAAGCCAATAGTGTGGTTGCCGCCACCGGACCTTTCCAGCGGCCCGTCATTCCGCCCGTGATTCCTGAAGATGCTGGAATTTCGCAGATTCATTCCAACGCCTACCGCAATCCCGAGCAGTTGCCCGAGGGTGCGGTGCTAGTCGTCGGAGCAGGATCGTCGGGAGCGCAGATCGCGGATGAACTCTTGCGCTCAGGTAAGCGGGTTTACCTCTCGGTCGGCCCGCATGACCTTCCTCCGCGAAGCTATCGTGGGCGTGACTTCGTCTGGTGGCTGGGAGTCCTCGGCAAGTGGGATGTCGCGGCCCTCGAGCCAGGCATGGAACATGTCACCATCGCGGTGAGCGGTGCCCATGGCGGTCATACGGTTGATTTCCGGCGTCTCGCCGGGCAGGGGATGACACTCGTTGGTCGAACGGAATCATTCAAAGACGGTGTGATGCACTTCGCGACGGATCTCGCGGACAATATAGCGCAAGGGAATGCGAACACCCTGTCTGTGCTGGACGAGGCCGACGCTTATGTTGCCCGCAATGGCCTCGACTTTCCGCAAGAGCCTGAAGCCCGCGAAGTCGGACCGGACCCGCAGTGCGTGACCGATCCCATTCTGGAGTTGAATCTGGCAGAGGCTGGAATAACTTCAGTCGTCTGGGCAACAGGCTTTGCCGTTGATTACAGCTGGTTGAAGGTTGATGCATTCGATGAAGAAGGCAAGCCGAAACATGAGCGCGGTGTTTCGGCTGAGCCCGGGATCTATTTCCTGGGATTGCCGTGGTTATCGCGGCGGGGCTCTTCCTTCATCTGGGGTGTCTGGCACGACGCCAAATACCTCGCAGACCAGATTTCCATACAACGCCAGTATCAGGCGTACAGCCCTCCCGCGTAACGCGAGTCTGAAAGAACCTGAAAATTATCAGGGACAGTACACCTGTTGAGCGATGAAGATAAGTTACAGGTAAGCAGCTGTGCTGTCCCCGGAACTCCCGCCAGAGATAATGCTGCCTTGCGCACAGTTTGATGAAAATCTCATCGATGAAGAAATTATTGCCATACCACTGATAGTTTCTTTTTAGCCTGGCCGCATGTTTCGATCCAAACCGATTGCATCACAATCGAATCTTTTCCTGGTTGGCATTTATCCCGCGCTCGGCCAGCAGGCAGAACAGCGCCAGAGTTAGCGTTTGATGGATTTTCAACTAGTATTGATAAGTAGATCTCTCTAACTGTGTCGTCATCATAGATGTTCCCCCGACGATCACCGGGTGTAGTGATGTGGTAGAGCGCATCTGGATATTGCAGCCGGAGGGGTCTTGAAATTGAGTCGGGGTATCAGGTTATAGAGAGGTGAAATGAAATGAAATGAAATGGTATTCCGTCATGAGATACGTGGTTGCTTTTGTGCTTTGCATCGCCGTTTCTTCCAATGCCGCTGCAGCTGTTTTTAAATGTGTCGATAAATCGGGAAAAACTGGTTACCAGGCCAGGCCCTGTGATGATTTAGATAAATCCGATTTGATAGAAATAGAGAATTTCGACAAGCCCGCTAGCGTAAGCAGCAATAAATCGGAAGCAGGGGAAAGCTCTAGCGGAAAAGAAGCGAAAAGTGGGGCTGAAAAACGAAAAGAACAGGATCTTGCTGCCTGTAAAGAACTGAAAAAAGTTTATAGAAAGGAAATTCGACAAGCGAAGGCGGCCGATAAGGCCCGAATCAAGGCTATTAAGGATCAGTGTAATAGGGATAGAAATACATACTGTGGTAAATCAACTTCGGGAATCCAGGCGCAAAATCAATATAAACGAGATAAAAGAGCATTCAATAAATACGTAAAAAACAAGAAATCCCGAAAGAAATCCAGGAAAAAGTCTAGTAGCAGATCAGGATATCGCAGCGTCAGTGATACCGAAAATGTGGATAGAGTAAAAAGCAAGTACAAGAGCGAGAAAAAAAGGCTTCGCTGCACATGATTTAGCATGATCTCTCATTCAATCGGCTAAAGATACCAGGTAAAAAGTTATACGCTCCCTGGAGCACGTGCGGGCTGACCTATCGATACTCATCGGTCATCGAGCTTGCCCTGTAGAAATTCGGTGATACGTTGATAAGCCAATGGATCGTGATCGTAAAAGTCGTGCCCCCCCTGGAAAAACTGTATTTTTGATTGCTCAATTTGCCGATTGATGGCTTCAAGGTTTGCCGGCGGCGCGACGCCGTCGTAAGCGCCTCCGGCGATAAAAACCGGTAATTCAAGCCGGGGTAAACGAGCGAAGGTATCGTGCTCAATACGTGCCTCGAGTTGGCGCCTGGCACCGGTTTCCCGGCCAGGTTCGTCGATGCCGGCATTGCGGGCATTGCGCTGCGCCAGAATTTTCTGGTAACGCTCAGGGTTTTGTTGCTGCCAATCGGCATCGTGACGGTTATCATTGATCGCGACCGATATAGAATTCATTTCGTCTGCGGGCAAATCGGGCATTTCATGGAAGGGATAGGAATGCCCTCCGGCACCGCCGCTGCTGGTACAGCAAAGCACCATGCGGTCGATACAATCGGCATGACGCAGGGCGAGCTCCTGCGCCACCATGCCGCCAAACGAAACCCCCACCACATGGCAACGACCCCAGTTGAGGGCCTGTAATAATCCGGCGGCATCATTGGCGTAGTCTGCCATGCTATAGCGGATATCCGGTCGATCGGTTTGTCCGAGACCGCGTTGGTCGAATGCAAGAATTTCAAAATGATCTGCCAGTGGAGAGTCGAAAACATTAGGCTTGTTACGCAGGTCGGCACCGGTGCCGGAGATATAGAGTAAACGCGGGCCCTGGCCCGAGATTTCATAGTAAACCTGAATATCTTGTACGCTAATAAAAGGCATGGTAGTTCCGGCTACAGAGCGGCATTTTAGTGTACCGATAAAATTCGCCGAATACACGGAACCTGTTTGAAGTTATTGGGGTAGCCGAACGCTTACGTGCTGAGGAGTATAGATGGGGAGGCTTAGCGGACGAATGCCCGAAACGAGTCGTCGTATTTGACGTCTTCTCAGCGGGGAAATTAAGTTAACTGTCAGCATAATTCCTGATGAATTGCTCGCCGCAATAAAAAAGGGCCGCCGGTATCCGGTGGCCCTTCGAGTTACCTGGGAGAAAAACTGTCTAATTCACCGCTCGAAGCGAATCTGATCAGATGCGTCAGAGCTTTTCAGCCTGACTTTAAATCTCGGTTCCTCCGAGCGTAGTGACAGCTTTCTCCAATATCTCTGTAGACACTAGATCACCTCCTTTATTTTGTTGCTGATGGCGCAGAGCATGCCACAGATTTCACCTGTGTCAATGTTTGCCGCGCAATCGGGGAAGATGGATAGGTAAACATGGTCTATCCCATATTTTTTTACTGCTCGACGCTGCCTAGCAGGGCTTCTACCTGGTAAAAATAGCTGTCAACCGATTCGCCGCTGCCGAAGCGGGTAAACCCGGGATATAACGCACTTTTGTTCTGGGCGTTGGGATCAAAGTCATCCTGCGACAGATAATTGATCGTCGACACTCCGCCGACGATGACCATACTGACGATAATACCGACCGCGGTAGCGTGCCGTCCGGAAGTCGAAAAATACAGGTTGAACTTCACCAGCCAGGCGACCACCACCAGCATGACCAGGATGGTGACGATTGTGCTCAACATCGCAGTGTTTGTGGCAAATTCAATATAGTCCAACACCGGAAACAGGATAATCATCCCGATCAGTCCAATTGTGGTAATGAATATCTGCTGTCCGAAATGATAGTGATGCCGGACCAGTTTTCCGGTGATCGCCCAGGCCCCGGACCAAACCAGCAGGATAATGTTTAGCCACAGCAGGTTAGTGATGGAATCTTTCCATTCGACCTCACGCGTGGCATCGAGCAGGTGATCCATGCCGAAATCCATCAGGTTGCATACGATTATGGCCAGAAACGGCACCATGAAACCGATCGAATCGTAATGAAGCCAGCCCGACAGCAACAACTTGCGGGTTGGCGCCACTTCGTGATCGGGCGAGAAAATCCTGATTTCGGTCCGTCCGAGCACGAGGCGATCACCCGTTTGCAGTTTGACTCGTTGCGCCGGCAGAATTTCGTTGTTCAGCAGGACCCGGTTGGTGTTATCGAGATTTTGGAAATACCAGACCCCGCCCTCGTATTGGAAGCTGGCCTGGTCGGGCGCGATATAGGGATCGGTCAGAATAACGTGGTTACCGAACCCACGACCGATACCGATGGCTTCACCATTGTGGTTAACCAGCTCTCTGCTTAGGCCCGGTCTACCACCGGTCTGGACGATCAAAGTTTCCATTCGATCGACTCCATGACACGTTTGAACAGGTTCATGGCATTCTGCCTGTCGATACCCGAGGCCGCAAATTTCACCAGCAGTGCTTCGTCATTGCGATCGATGGATACCATTGCTAGGCTGGCATCGTACAGTCCGTCGTATTTAAGGTAGCGGCGAAAACAGGTCGATATCTGCCAGCGCTGACCCGCAAAGCCAACCATCTGTTGGCGACAGGCGAAATTGCCGATTTCCTCTTCATCCTTGGAGCTGCGCGGATGATGATGTTTGAAGCGGGTCGATACGGCCTGGTAAAACTGGAACGGGTTGAGTCTGTCCGTGGTTATCCATTCATAGTCATAAGTCATGCGACCGGTATAGAGTCCGCGGCTGACGTAAATGGAATCTTCAGACTGGCAATGTTGGTGCGCCCCGACAAAATACACCTTTTCATCATCCTTGGTATGTCCCCAGCAACGCAGGTTGGGCGCGAGCCGCACAGGCACACTGACCTCACCCAGTCGATCGGTTTCAAAATCCTGTGACAGGATGGACTGGAAAAAAGCATTCTGATCGTCGTGCAATGCCTGGCGAATCCGCTCCGCGTAGGCTGTTTCGGCATCGACCCCCGCCTCGGTCCGCTGTATTAATTTGCGCAGTTTTTCGACCGGGACCAGGAAACTGATGTCGTCACCACCCTTGGCGACGTTGATTCCGATAACCCGTCCCCTGGGATCGAGTGCCGGCCCACCACTCATACCTGGATTCAGTGATCCCGAGAACAGAATTTGTTCGTGCCGCACATGTTGCACCAGCCCGTTATAAGTCCCCTCGATGATGGTCATGCCGAGGTCGTGCGGATTGCCCATAGAGAAAATACGATCACCCTGCTTTAGAGAGGCACTGCCGAGCGCCAGGTAAGCGGTATCAAGCCCGTCGGAATGTAAAATGGCGAGATCGTGGATCACGTCGATCGCCTGTATTATTACATCAGTAGTCTGACCGTCTTTGTGTACCAGTTCGAGTCGATATTTGTGCTGATCATGCACGTAGGATGACACCACATGGAAATTGGTGGCTACCAGACCAGAGGCGGAGACCTGGAACCCTGATCCGATGCTGTACTTGTCACCGGATCCAATATCAACAACGCGCACCTGGTAAACCCGGTCGCGCAATTGCTCAAACAATTGCTGTGCGTTCTGGCTCTGCTGGGCATGAGCAATTGAAGTAAGCGCGCAGATCAGGACGAAGCCGGCCAGGCGTGAAAATACTGTAAGTTTGTTCAAATGATGGATCCTTATAACTGGAATAGATCAAAGACGTCAGTTTCGTTTGAAATTTCTCTCGGAATCAATTGAAACTGACCCCTTTGATTCTCGTTAACAATAATAGGATAGACCAAACCCGCCTTGGCAACCTGAGAAAAATCCAGGGGGGCAGTTTCGTTTGCAGCAGCTAAAGAGGGCAAAGAGCAGGAACAGAGTGGGTCAGGTCTAACATTCCAGAATCACAGCGGTGAGAGGGACCTGAACCCAGGTTCCCTGCTGCTTTCGATTAAATCGATAGTTCCTCTTTCTATATGCTCACGCGAACAGTGTTAGAACGCCACTTCGATCAGGTACGGACCCTGCGTTGCGAAGCCGGCGTCGAGTGCGTTAGAGAATGTGTCCATCGTATCGACGCGCTGAGCGTCTACACCGAAGGTTCTTGCGAGGGAGACCCAGTCGATTTCCGGATCATCAATGTCGAGCAATCTCGATGCTTTTGGGCCGATTTCCATCGCGCCCACGTTGTGCATCTCGTTGCGCAGTATCTGGTACTTCCGGTTAGCGAACACGATGGTGAGAATGTTCAGACCCTCGCGTGCATGCGTCCACAGCGCCTGCGGCATGTACATACCGCTGCCGTCACTCTCTAGACACACGACCTTTCGATCCGCGCAGGCGATCGCGGCGCCCGCGGCGGCCGGCAGCGCAAAACCGATCGACCCGCCGGTCGGCAGAATCCAGTCATGCGAGCGAGACGACCTGGTCGCCGAGAGGAATGAGCGGCCTGTGGTGAGGCTCTCATCGATCACAATGGCGTCGGTTGGCAGGGTCGCCGCAAGCAATTGGCCGATCTTTTCCGGTGAAATCGAGCCTGTCGGACGTGCTGGCAAGTTGAGATCGACCCTGGCAGGCGCAAACTTCTTCGCTCCGACGGCGTCAGCCAAAGCTTCGAGCGCATAGGGAATGTCGCCGTCGACGCTAACCAGTTCATGAATTCGCGTGCCCGGCTTAAACAGCGTGCCTGGCTTGCCCGGATAGGCAAAAAATCCCACCGGTGCCTTCGCGCCGACGAGGATGATGTTGTCGAAGTCTTTCAGCAAGTCGATTGCCTGATCAATCGGATAGGGGATGCGCTCGACCGCAACGCGACCCGCGCCACGCTCGATCCTTGGTGTCAGCGTTTGCGAGTAAAGCTGCGCGCCGGTTGCAGCTGAAATCATTCCGGCAAATTCCAGAGGCGCTTGCCGTGTCGCCTGGCCAGCCAGGATCAGGACTGTGGTTCCGTTGAGCTTCAGGATCCGCGCAGCCGCATCGATGGCCGCATCGGCGGGCCTTGCCGGCGGTGATATAAGCGAAGCGACGGTTGTTTCGGGTTGCCCAACGCTAACCTCATTCCACGCCGTGTCGGCCGGCAGGATAAGGGAGGATATTTTGCCGGGAGCGCTCCTCGCAGCCGCGACGGCTGCCGCTGCATCCGTCGCCAGCGCGTTGGCGCTCGTCGAGGTTCGCACCCAGTGGCTGAACGGGCGTGCGGTCCCCTCGATGTCAGACGTGAGTGGTGCGTCAAGCTGCCGGTGAAAAGTAGCGTGATCGCCAATGACATTCACAATCGGCGATTGCGCCCGCATCGCATTGTGCAGGTTCGACAGACCATTCGCGAGACCGGGTCCAAGATGCAGGAGCGTCACCGCCGGTCGATCGAGCATGCGCCCGTATCCGTCGGCTGCGCCCGTTACTACGCCTTCGAACAGTCCGAGGACGCAGCGCATGCCGCTGACCCGGTCGAGGGCGGCGACAAAGTGCATTTCCGATGTGCCGGGGTTGGCAAAGCAGACATCGACGTCGTTTTGCAGGAGGGAGGTGAGCAAACTCTCAGCACCGTTCATGGATCGTCTCTCTTAAGTTGTAATTCCATGGATCGATGCATACCCGTAGGTGAATCGGGGAGGCACTACCTGACCCCACTGTACCGCCAGGTGGAAATCAATATGAGCCATGTAAGCGGTTACGCCCCGGATGCAAACCGGGCGGGTAAGCCTTGTACATCAGCCGTTTGTTGGGATGGTTGAGATAAGATGACGATTTCCTGGATGGCCGATGATAGCGTCTGTAGCCATTGTAGAAAGTGACGTAGCGCGTTTCGCCAGGCTCCCGAACGTAGATTTTGTCGGGTTTGTCTTCCCGCTTTGCTGCTTCTAACCGGTCATGTTCCAGTTTTAATTTTGCGCGTTCGAGTCGTTCCTTGAGCATGCGTTCCCATTGATTGGCTATCGAGTAATAATCACCTTGCGCAGCTGTTGTCACCTGTGTGGTCCTGGGTAATTCGATCTGTGTCATCTCGCTGCTGTCCGCTACAGGTGCCTCGTCTGAGTAATGAGTGATACCTTTCTCATCCACCCATTTGTGTACAACGCCGGCGTAAGCAGGCAGCAAAACCATGCCGATCGAAATCAGGGCATTGATTATGGTCTTTACACAGTTCATGGATAAATAAGACTGTTTTCTGGCTAGCGACTCTGGAATTATACCCCTGCCTGTTGCTGGCGCCATAGAATTTCGGCAACAGTGCATCTATAGCCTGAATCGTCGTGCGAATGCGGCAGTTTTGGGAAACCGTGCTGAACACCGTTTCTGTCGAAGTCAACGGTTGCTGAAATTGGGTTGCTAGCAGTCATAAATCTGCAGTGCCTGGTTCGAGTTAGCGGATGATGTCCTGGTGTGAAAATATCGAGGTATAGCCGTCTGACCAATCCGGTGGCAACGGCATGTTTAGTTCCTGGTGATGCGCGTAACGGGGTTCTACGCCGCGCACCAGGGTGCCATAGTGACTACTTGGGTAAGGTGCTGCGGTATAGGGAATCGCGTCCGCTGCACTGTAGGAAATGACCAGGACGGGTCGCCCGGAGGCGCTGGTATTTTGTGCCGAACCATGGATAGTACAACTGTGATGAACCGTCGCCGACCCTGCCGACCCGGTTAGTGCAACAGCCCTGTCGATTCCGGCATTGAGGAGATCCTGCTCGCGAATCGTCGCGGTCCATTCACCGCCTTCATCATAGTGTTCAAAAACAGGGCCCTTATGGCTGCCCGGAATAACCTGTAACGGTCCCTGATCGAGGTCGACATCTTCCAGCATCAGCAGAAACTGGCAGGTGCCTGCATTGGTATGCGGGTAAAAGGGCAGATCCTGATGCCATTTGACTTCGGCACCGCCATGGGCCCATTTGAAATTCGCCATCAGGTCGCGAAAACGGATATTCGGGCCGAGTATATCGGCAGCTATGTCGGTGATAACAGAATCTGCGCAGAGCTCCCAGAAAACGGCATCGATGTCATCGAGATAGGTCGCCCTGCGCAGCCGGGGGTTTTGCGCACTATGCCCTTTCTCGAGGTCAATTCTATTGCTTGAACGACTGATAGCTCGACTGGTATCGACTATTTTTGCCAATGCCTTACGAAGTCGGTTGAGTTGCTGTTCATCAATCAGTTCGGGTAGAGTCAGGTAGCCCTGATCGTAGAACAACTCGCGTTGCGCCTGTGCAAGGTGGCAAGTCGGTTGAGATAAAATCTGAGCGGGTGTCATAACATTTCCTGCAATGGTGAGTTATTTATTAATATCTCGAAAATCTTGCATCGTTTATTCTTAACCTGTATACAGGCTGTACGAAGCATAATATCGCAGTCGCTGGCAAAACTGTCAATAGCGTCTTGAAACTATCTCAATCATGCCTACAAACGCAAATATTCCCGCTACGCAATCGGATCAATCAGGCTCTGGCATCAAGGTGGTCGAAAACACTGAAGACCGGCACTTGCGTATTTATAAGGCGATACGGGAGCGCATATCCTTATTGATTTATTCACCGGGAACGGTTTTGAGTGAAAACGAACTCGCGCAAGAGTTTCAGGTCAGCCGCACACCCATTCGCCGTGTTTTACAGAAGTTGCACTACGAAGGCTTGACCGAAGTTCGTAACGGTGTGGGTACTATCGTCAAAGATATCGATCTGAAAACCATGAAGGAAATTTACGACCTGCGCATCCACCTTGCGGAGCTAATGGGCACACTTTCGCCACAGAAGATTTCGGCAGCGGATCTGGCGTCGGTGCAGGCATTGCTTGAAGAGAACAAGGCATTAAAAAGTAATCAGGATTTTGAAGCCTATGCGCGGCTTTGCAATAGCCTTGAGGAAGTTATTATTTCGATGATCGGCAGTACGCCGCTTCGCGAAATCACCGACATACTTTATTACCGGGTATCGAGAATCTGGTTCACTTTTCTACCCCAGCTGGATTGGCATGAAGTCATCGAAAACCAGGAAGCGGAGATTACCGGTATGCTGGATGCCATGAAACGCCAGGATTTGGCAGGCGTTGGAAAAATTCGCCGCGTCTATTTGCGCGAAATTCTTAGCCAGATCAGCAAGTACCTGACTGATCAAACCACGGCATGGGAATACTAGTAATTTCAACCTTTATGCCGGCTATTGCAAATTACGAACAATGGGGTCTAGACACGAGCAATGGGGCGAGCAATGGGGTCGGTGACAAATGATTCCTGTTTGCATTTGTCACCGACCCCTATATTGCTATATTGACGTGCCGTGCTGGCTGTATTAGTTAAGTTCCATCCTGACAAAATTATTCCATTCATCTATTGCAACATTTGCAGCTCGTTGATGCCTTTGTATGGCTTCCTCTTGCTCGTCTACAAAATCGTAAAGGCATCTTTGATATTGTTGAACGTCACTGTTGAAACTATCCAACTGCGATTGCGATGTAAATTTATTTGGTTTGTCTGGTTGCGAGCATGATGGACCTGGATCATCGATATCGGCCTGGGCGGAAAAGGTTAGTAATAGAATGGTGATGAAAGTTAAAATTTTTAATTTCATTTTACTATTCCTGTGCTGTGCTCTGTATAGGGTACCTTACATTTGCTCATTATCTAAAGGCGCTAATCGCTAATCCTGAGGAAAGTTAGGCCTGATCCTCTAAACACCTGGTGGGGGCTAAACTGTATTGATTAAGAATCAACAACTTACGGTTGATAGAGCAGGGCGACGATGTTGCTGTTTATTGCCCCTGGCGGGCTAAGTTTGGTGCCTGGGATGCTGGATGGCCGATTTCAATAAAAAATAATTTTTCGCTAACTCGAAAACAGTAAACGTATATTTTCCTCAATAATTTGACGTGTTAGGGGATTTCGATAAATTCTTGCGGGCCTCCTTACATTCTTCCAGTGAAGCATGCGGAGTAAAGTATTTTGTCTGTTCATACTGAATAGTGCCCTTACGATAACATTTACGATGTGTTGTACTCAATTTAAATTCTGACGCATATAAAGATTCCGATAGCTCTATAGACAGAGCATCAGATGGGGATTTCGATGAATTCCTGAGGGCTTTCTTACATTCTTCCAATGAAGCATGCGGAGTGAAGTATTTTGTCTGCTCATATTGAATAGTGCCCTTACGATAACATTTACGATGTGTTGTACTCAATTTAAATTCTGACTCATATGAAGATTCCGATAACTCTATGGGCAGGGCACCAGATGAGGCGTCAGGCAGGACATCAGGCAGGACATCACCTTCTTTAACACCAGCCTTTTTAGTGGTTCTTGATTCGGCTTTCTTGTTGCTTACCGGAGTTCCGAATATAGGATGGAGTCCATTACAGGTAAGGACGCTATTCGAAAAACATTTTTTCGGGATGTTAGTGTATATAGGTCTTCCATCATTTGTCGTATGCAAAATGAATGTCAGTGGTTCATCATAAGGGTGTGAGGCCGCGCTGAATGCCATAAACAGCCCGATGAGAATTAAGATTATAACTAGCACTATGCGTCGATTCATAACCAACCACCCAGATACATAACCATCATCCACCTATCTGCATTAAACTTTCGTGATCTGGATCATAAACTGACACTGCTGCCAGCCAGCCAGGGGTGTATCAATAGCTTATTCTATTCAGCGGCACTTCCAGGGCAGGAAAATAATATCGTCGCTGAATCAGTTTCAAATTCATGGGTGCTGATATATCGAATTTGACGCAGATACGGCACGGTAATGGGTTTACAGGGGTCGGCGACATACTCCTTCCTGTCGCACTATCTGGGCTCTTATTTTGATGTAACGTGCTAAACGATACGAACTGTACGCACCGTACGCACGAACGAGTAACCCAAGCAGGCCATAGAACATCGCAAAGACTGCAATCGCAACGAAAAAACCCGTATTGGGTTCTAGACTAGTGTTGCTAAGCCCAAAGGCAATGAATAGAAAAACCAGCCCACGGATAAGCCATCTAAACATCTCGATTCTCTCTGTTGAATTTGATGCGCGTTATATAGGGTGGATTGCAGAAACCACTTATCTAAACGCGCCAATCGTTTATCCTGAATCTGTCAGTTTGCAGTGTTGGGACATTTATTTGGCACAGACCACGATTAATTCCAGGCCAAATTCAAGGGCAATCGTGGTGTTTTTTCTATTGTTGTCGAGCTAGCCGTGGATTATTAGTTCACCGGTTCCTGGCTGGAAATCATGGTAACTAATTGATATTAAGGGGGAAGGGTGGTGGGCCCGGGAGGACTTGAACCTCCGACCAATGGATTATGAGTCCACTGCTCTAACCAACTGAGCTACAGGCCCCCTGACTTGTCTTTTTGCCGCGATGCGGCGTTGGATTTGGCTTGCGCTTGGTAGCATGGCATTAAGCTATGCTCCCGGCGACGCAAACCAAATCCGCCTTGCCTCGCGACAATAATCCTGTGTCGGGCTTCAACGCAGGGAGTATTCGTCATTCCGGCGAAAGCCGGAATCCAGTTTATTAAATTGCGCTCGAAGAGCGCTCCTTTATATCTGAATTCCCTCGGTGCGATGCATGTGCCGTTGCCGCGAAAGCGGCGATTCGGCGTCCGGGAATCTTATACTTACAGGTAAATATTGCAAGATCCCCGCTTGCGCGGGGATGACTGTTCATATTCCAGGGTAGCGGCTTGCTAGTCGGCGTCGATGAAGCTGCGCAACTGCTCCGAGCGGCTCGGGTGACGCAGCTTGCGCAATGCCTTGGCTTCGATCTGACGTATCCGTTCACGAGTGACGTCGAACTGTTTACCGACCTCCTCGAGCGTGTGGTCGGTATTCATATCAATACCGAAACGCATCCGCAGAACCTTGGCCTCTCGCGGGGTCAGGCTCGACAGGATTTCACGTG